>JBKHIW010000034.1:0-11008 GCA_046538465.1 Desulfobacteraceae bacterium
CCTTCAAGAGCCTCAGTGACCTCTTGGCGGGAGGCACGGGGAAGACGGTTTAATAGAGAGGTGGTCGCCAAAACCATCCCGGGCGTACAGAACCCGCACTGTACGCCGCCCTTCTCCAAAAAGGCCTCCTGAACGGCTGTTGTCCCCGTGCGGCCACCCAATCCTTCTATTGTCACCAGCTTCTTTCCCTCGCACTCCACCGCCAGCATCAGGCAGGAGAGCATAGGCTCGCCGTCTACCAGCACCGTGCAAGAGCCGCATTCTCCGGTCCCGCAGCCCTCCTTGGTTCCGGTGAAGCCCAGATGCTCGCGAAGCGCCTCCAACAGGGTCTCTCGAGGCTCCACAGCCACCTCATAATACTCTCCGTTCACCAAAAGCTCGATCATCACCTTTCGGCGTCTTTTCTCCATCATTTCCCCTTTCGTTGGCCTCCGGTCCCGCGCTCCAGGGCCTTGGACAAGGCCTCCTTGCCTATGGACTTGATCACGGCCTTTAGGTATTGAGCTGAGTAACCGTGATGAGGGACTACTCGGATCTCAGCGGCTAGACGCCCAGCCGCCTCCGCCAACAAGCCATCTTTCAGTGTCTCGCCCGTCAAAAGCTTTTCCGTTTCCTTGCCTCTCACTGGTGTGGGCCCCACAGCTCCTACCACGATCCGGGCCTTCCTACAGACATATGAGCCCGGTTCCAGCTCCAGTGTTACCGCCACACCAACCGCTGCGAATTCCAGCGCGCCCCGCATGGTGAATTTCCTGTAAGCCCCTGCGACCTTTGCGTGTGCGCCCGTTATGGAAATGCGGCTGAGGAGTTCTCCGGGGACCAAGGATAAAGGCTGTAGGGGATCGTTCCTGTAAAGCTCCTCAAGAGGTAAGGTACGCTCCTTCACTCCGTCATATATGATAACATTCGCATCCAGAGACATAAGGGCGGGGGCGGTGTCAGCCATGTAAACCGCCCAGCACCGACTCCCCTTGGGGATGAAGTAACACAGGTTTCCTCCTCTCTTGAAACAGGGCTCCACAAACTGATAGCGATGGCTCTGATTGTAGTACAGGCAGCGCGAGTCCTGGCAGATGTTCCCTCCCAGGGTCCCCATCACGCGTATTTCTTTTGATGCCACTGCTCTGGCTGCATCTGTCAGAACAGGAAGCTTCTCTCCTAGCTCCGGCGATTGACGCATTGCGTCCAAAGTTATGAGGGCATCCAGGCTAAGCCGTCCTTCAGAGGTTATGCGAGGGGGCCGATAGGAGACCCCCTTGATCCCTATGAGCACCTCGGGTTTGTCCAGACCGTATTTCATTCGGGGAAGCAGCTCTGTACCCCCGGCCAGAGGCCTTGCACGCCCCTGGTACTCCCTTAAGAGCTGGCCGGCCTCCTCTAAGCTGCCCGCCTGCTTATAGTTAAACATGGGAAGTTCCATATCAGGATCTCCGTATCAAATGAGGGATGTAGTCAGATACTGCAACCACTATACCACGTAGGAGCGGCATACAACTCTTTAGAATATTGAGAAATTTACGGCAGGGCTTGGTTTACTGCCTCCAAAAAAGAGGCAGTAGAGGTGTTTCTCATGGGGAGGCGTTTTTAGCGGAAAGACCATGAGTCAACGCCGTGTCGTCTCAGCAGTCTTTGTAAAGAGGTGCGCCGCATACCCAGGGCTTCGGCCGCCCGAGTCACGTTTCCCCGGTGTTGCTTCATGTACTCTCTAAGGTAACGCTTGGTGAAATCCTCCAGAACCAAGTGCTTCATTTGGTGAAAGGAGAGGCTCGGTTTGCTGGGGACACTTGCCCGGTAGTCGGCCAAGGGATCCTTGGGAAGCAGGTGCGAGAGGGAGATCTCGCCTCCTTCGGAGAGCACTATGGCTCGCTGGATGGCGTTTTCGAGCTGACGTACGTTGCCCGGCCACTCGTAAGTTGTCATTCTCTCCATTACCGCATTCGGGATCCGGGGAACCTTGTCGAGCTCAAGCTGCGCCGAGTATCTTTTCAGAAAATGCCTGGCTAGAACAGGGATCTCTTCCTGTCTTTCCCTCAGCGGCGGGATAGTGAGATTCACCACGTTCAATCGATAGAAGAGGTCCTCCCGAAAAGCCCCTGCAGCCACCCGTCGCTCCAGGTTTCTATTGGTCGCCGCAATGAGGCGGGTGTCCACCTTTATGCCCCTTGTGCCTCCCACCTTGACCACTACATGCTCTTGAACGGCCCTCAGCAGTTTGCCCTGAAGGTCTAAGGGCAGCTCGCTCACCTCGTCCAAGAAAAGTGTTCCACCATGAGCACTCTCGAAATATCCTTTCCGCTCGGAATGAGCGCCGGTGAACGCCCCCTTTACATGACCGAAGAGCTCGCTCTCCAGCAGGCTGCCGGTGAGGGCCGCGCAGTCGGCCACCACAAAAGCGGAGTCTCCTCTAGGGCTCATGTTGTGGATGGCCCGAGCCACCAACTCTTTCCCTGTGCCGCTCTCACCTTGAATAAGGATGTTGCAATTGACCCGTGCTACCTTTTCTATAAAGCGGGCCACCTTGGCCATGGCGGGCGATCCCTCCAGGATCAGGGGGATTTCCTTTTCTACCCTCAGTTTATCCCGGAGCTCCCTTACCTCGCGCTGCAGAGACCTCTTTTCCAAGACATTCTGTATTGTATGGAGGAATTCCTCCATCTCGAACGGTTTTGCCAGGTAATCGTATGCCCCTTTCTTCATGGCGTTGACAGCGGTCTCCACTGCCGCATATCCTGTCATCATTACGACTTCTATCGAGGAGTCTATCCCTCGAATCCGCTCCAAAAGCTCGATCCCGTCCATTCCGGGCATCCTGATATCCGCGATCACGAGATCGAAGGGTGGATTCCGTTTCTCCACCATCTCCAGGGCGGCCGTGGGATCCATTGCCCCCACCACGTTATGGCCCTGTCTGGACAGTAGACGGACGCACCGCCTGAGTATAGACTTTTCATCGTCCACTACCAGAATAGAAAAGGACTCACCCATCGCGAGATTCGCCCCGTTTCTCGGAGGCCGGAAGCAGCACGTGGAACAAAGCACCTCCTTCTTCTTTATTCTCCCAGCTGATCCGCCCGCCGTGATCCTCGACGATCCGTTTGCTCACCGCCAGGCCGAGACCAGTCCCTTTGCCGCCGGGCTTGGTGGTGAAAAAGGGGGCAAAGGCATTCTCGGCCGCAGCACCCGTGAGTCCGGGACCGGTGTCCCCCACTGAGATAAGGATCCACCCGTTGCCGTCATCCAAAGACTGCATTACTGCTGAGACAGTAATTGTTCCCCCCTCAGGCATGGCATCCCTGGCGTTTTTGACCAAATTGATTATCACTTGTTGGAGGCTGTTGATGTTGCCTCTTACCGGTGAAATTTCCGCTTGGTAATCCTTGATCAGATCGATATTCTTGACCTCGGTTTGCCTCTGGACGAGGAAGAGTGACTCCTCAATCACTTGAACCGGATCGCAAAGTATCCGCTCCTCCGGCACCCTCCGGGAGAAATCCAAGAGCTTTTGAGTGATTCTTTTGCAGCGGCGTGCATCGTTTTCCATCTCCCGCAATTCCTCTAGCGCCACTTCCCAATCCAAGTCGTCATGTTCCAGGTCTCGGAGTAGCATTTGTACGGAGATCACCAGTCCTCCCAGCGGGTTATTGATCTCATGCGCCACCTCGCTGGCTAGTGTTCCGATAAGTGAAAGCTTTTCGGATTGAAAGAGTTCCTCCTTCAGTCGCTTGATTTCTGAAATGTCCGTTAAGGTGGCAATCACCCCGGTGAGGCTGGTTCCCTCGATGAAGGGCGAAGCGCTTACCCAACAAAGCCTTTTTTCCCCTTTCCTGTTTACCAAGCTCGTCTCAAAGGACTTGGACCGACCCGCCTTACCTGCCGTTTCCGTCCATCCTTGCAGGAGACTCGGAAAGAGTGCAGGGCCCTCCTCCACCAGAACTTCCGAGTAGTGACGCCCCACCACTTCCCCCTCTCTGAATTCCAGAAGTTTTTCAAGGTGTTGATTGGCGAAGGTCACCCGACCCTCCAAGTTCATTATCAGAATGCCGTCATTAAGGGATGCAATCACATTCCTGTTGAAGTGTTGGAGACGTGCTACTTCCTGGGCAATCCTCTGCTTCTCCTTCTCCTCTGTCAGGTCCCTGGCAACGCCCACCATAGCGATGGGTTTATTGTGATCGTCCCTCAAGGGAACGCAGCGGACATGGGCTGGAAATCGTCGTCCCCCCTTGGTCCTCAGTTCAATTTCCCCTCTAAAAGGCGCCCCTTTCCTTATAGTGCTCAAGACATCGGGCTCGCTGGCCCCTAGGATGACTATATGACGGTTGAGAACCTCCTCTGCGCGGTATCCGAACATCTCTTCTGAAAATCGGTTGAAGAAGATCAGGTATCCCTTCAAGTTGGTGACCACGATGGACTCGATGATGTTTTCTAGGACGTTTTCAATGAATTCCTTGGTGCTCCTTTTCATCCCCAGGATGAACTGGTTCCAGTTGATGGCCTCGTCCTTCCCCTGAGCCTCGCGGATGCCTTGCGGCGGGGTGCCATGCGCACCAGAGGATCTCTCTTCTTTACTCATTTCTTCAACCACCTATGTCATGGAGTCACACCTGCCCGTTCTGGACGAGGCGGGCGAAGTGCTCAAAGGAGCGGTCGAAGGTCTTTTCAGCCTTTTGGGGAAAGCAGCAGGCCGGAAGCTCTCGCATCCGGAGGTGGTAGGTGATACAGTCGCAGCAGATGCCTTTACGGCTGCAAGGTTCATAGGTGCAGTTGCATTTCTCCAGGTTTCTCTCCTTATTGCACTCCATAAATCCCTCCTTATCTTTTTATTAAGGCACTGATGCCTCAGGACCCAGATTCTACAGGATAGGGTGACCCAGTCAAGGCCGCCTGATCCGCAGGAGACGAAGCTGAGCACTTCTTCGTCAGGGGCTTGAATCATGGAAAGGGACGTAAAGCGCTTTTCCAGGATTTCCCCGACCACGGCCTCTGCAGCGAGGTAGTGTGAGACAATTCGTATAACCGGCGGAGGATCTTAAGAGGAGGAGCAGAATGTTAATTGATCGCCGGCAACTCGAAGAACTGGTTCGCCATAAAAACGAGGAAAACCAGGTGGTAAGCGTCTACTTAAACCTAACGCCGCCCCGAAGCTATGCATCCGAGCTCAATTCCATGACCCATACCATCCTCCACTCTTTGGCCGACCGCCTGGAGGCCGACCGCCTGAGGAGAGTGGAAAAGGTTTTCGAAAAGATCGAGAAGCATGTGAGAAACAACCTCAAGCGGCCTCCTGAGCGCACACGGTTGGCGGCGATTTTTGCCGACCCGGACGGTTTCTGGCAGGAGTATTTCCTGCCGGTGGCGCTTCCCAGCCGGACAGTGGTGGAGCCTAATCCATACACCCGGCCCCTGACCATGCTCCTGGACGAGTTCGAGCGCTACTGCGTCCTTGTCTGCGATGCGCGCAAAGCCAGGATCTTCTCACTTTACTTGGGAGAGTTCGAGGAGCAGCCGGACATCTTTGTTGAGCACGACGTGCCCGGCCGGGTGCGCGTAACCGGCTCACGCACCGCGGGCGGTCCGGTCCAGGCGGGGATGGGGGATGAAAACATCCAGCGCAATATAGAGGATCGCATTCACCGGCATCTCCGGGACGTTGCCTTGAGGACATTCGATTTTTTCAAGGGGAAGGATTTCGATCGAGTGCTCCTCGGCGGGCCTGAGCACAAGGTACGCCATTGGCTCAAGGACCACCTGCACAGCTATCTCAAGAAGCGCCTTGCAGGGGAGTTCAATTCAGCCCCGGACGACTCCTCGGAGGACCTTCGGCGGAAGGCGCTTCAAACGGCCCAGGCCTATGAGCGTGAACAGGAAAAGGCACTTATCGATGATATTCTTGAAAAGAGCGGCCCGGGGGGCATGGCTGTTCTGGGGGCCGAGCCGGTAATAGAGGCCCTGTCTCTCGGCCAGGTCCATACCTTGGTAATAGACAATGACTTCAGGATGGAGGGCTACGTCTGTCCCGGGGACCATATCCTCTCCACCTACCTGGAGACGTGCCCCCTCTGCGAAAACCCGATGGAACAAACGGAGGACCTGGGCGATGAGATGGTGGAGGAGGCCTTACGTCAGGGATCGGAGATCGAGCACGTTTTCGCCGATCACGAGGAGCTCAAGAAGCACGGAGTTGGGGCCCTGCTGAGGTTCTCCTTGACCTGAGCCGGACTCCCGAAACCCTAATCCATAAAAAGGGATACATGCTCGAAACGGGAGGCCTCAAAAAGCCCCTGGTCCGTCAATCTGAGCTCAGGGATCACAGGGAGGGCGAGGAAGGAAAGAGTCATGAAAGGATCGGCGAGCTTTGAGCCCAGTCTTGCTGCAGCCCGGTTCAGTTCGCCGGTCTTTTCGGCCACCTCCCTGAGGGGAAGCTCGCTCATCAGCCCGGCTATAGGAAGGGGCAGGTAGGCGACCGCCTTTTGATCCGAGACCACCGCCAGGCCGCCTTCCATGCGGATCACTTCCTGCACGGCGGAGAGTATATCGCTGTCAGAGACGCCCACTGCGATTATATTGTGAGAGTCATGGGCCACGCTGCCTGCGAGCGCCCCGGATTTCAGTCCAAACCCTGAGACGAAGCCGAGGCCGACGTTCCCGGAGGCCTTGTGCCTTTCGACCACGACGAGCTTCAGTATATCGCGCTCCACGTCCGATATCGCCTCGCCCTGTGCAACTCTGGCCGGCTCCACCCGCATCTTGGTGATGATCTGCCCTGGGATCACCTCTATCACCCGTATGGCCCTCCCGGATGCACGAATCCGGAGATTCAACTCCCCCTCTCTCACGTTCATGGACCGAGGACACTCAGCACCGGCCCCACCCTGGAAGTGCTCCGGCATAGCCTCTCCGTCTCTTGCCGCCAGGCGGCCCGCACAGTAGACCTCCCTCGGCTGGAAGCGCTCAAGGTCCTTCATGACCACAAAGTCCGCCCGTCGACCCGGGGCGATCGCCCCGAGCTCGGACAGCCCGAAATACTCAGCCGGATTTATGGTCCCCATTCTCACAGCGGTCACCGGGTTCAATCCGGCCCTCACCGCCTGTTTCATAATAAAGTCAAGATGCCCTTGCTCCAGGATGTCATTGGGGTGCCGATCATCCGTACACCACATCATTCTCCCGGCCGTCCTTTCATTGACCGCAGGTAAAAGTGCGCCCAGGTTCTTCGCCCCGGTGGACTCTCTGATCATGATATGCATTCCCGCCCTAAGCTTTTCCATGGCCTCTTCCTCTGAAACACACTCATGATCACTTCCGATTCCGGCCGCAGCATATGCGGCCAGCTCCTTTCCGGAAAGGCCGGGTGCGTGCCCGTCTACCGGCATCCCCCTATCCTTTGCTGCCCTGATTTTCTCCAGCACCCCAGGATCAGCCCCTATTACTCCAGGAAAATTCATCATCTCCCCCAACCCAAGGACCCTGTCATGCGACATGAAAGGCTCCAACGATCCGGCGTCCAAAACCGCACCTGCCGTCTCCTTGTCAGTGGCAGGGACGCAAGAGGGCAGCATAAAAAAGACGTTCATAGGCTGATTTTCAGCTGCTGACAGCATATAGGAAATGCCCTCGGCACCCAAGACGTTCGCTATCTCATGGGGATCGGCCACCAGAGTAGTAATCCCCCTGGGGACCAGTATCTTCCCGAGCTCCGATATACTCACCATGGAGCTTTCAATATGCGTATGCGCGTCAATAAACCCCGGAGTTACATATCCGCCCCCGGCCGACATGGTCTCCACCGCCTCGTAGTCTCCAATCCCCGCAATATATCCCTCAAAGACCCCAACGTGGCCTTCGATTATCTCTCCTGAGAATACATTCACCACCCTGGCATCGGTAATCAATAGATCTACCGGTCGCCTTCCCCCAGCTGCTTCAATCAATCTTGCCTTGGACATCACGCCCTCACTCCCTACAAATATTCATTTTAAACCTTCAAAATCCATTTTAATATATATGAATATTTAGCTTCTTAATATGTAGATATTCTTATATAACAGACAACCTAATAATTAAGCAACATTCCCTATCTTAAACAATACATCTAATGTATTTCAAAAAATGCATATTTTTAAGACAAAAGGATGATTTCTAATGGCATTGTTAAATAATCATAAAGGCCATGAAATGTCTAAAGAGACACGAACCGATCATGATGTGGGCCACGGGGCGCACCGTAAGGGAGGCGACCACCAGCATCACGCGCGGATGGTAGCCGATTTTAAGAGGCGGTTTTGGGTCTCGCTAGCCATCACCATACCCGTTCTAATTCTCTCTCCCATGATACAGGCCTTTCTAGGCCTGGGGGATGCTTTGCGGTTCACCGGTGACCTCTACTTTCTTTTTGCCCTATCCTCAGTCATTTTTTTCTATGGCGGGTATCCCTTCCTTAGGGGGCTTTTTGATGAGCTGAAGTCAGCCCAGCCGGGGATGATGACCCTCATTGCTGTCGCCGTCACAGTGGCTTATGTCTACAGCAGTGTCGTGGTGTTCGGTTTGCAGGGGAAGATATTCTATTGGGAGCTGGCCACCCTTATCGACATCATGCTTCTGGGCCACTGGATCGAGATGAAGTCCGTGATGGGGGCGTCCCGCGCATTAGAGGAACTCGCAAAGCTAATGCCCTCCGAGGCCCACAGAGTTATGCCGGATGGGAGCATTGAGGACGTCCCCATCGAAGAGATAAAGCAGGGGGAAAAAGTGCTCATAAAGCCTGGGGAGAAGATACCGGTGGATGGGGAGGTTTTGGAAGGCGAGAGCTCTGTCAACGAGGCCATGCTCACCGGAGAGTCGAGGCCCGTTGAAAAGTCCCCGGGCTCCATGTTGATAGGGGGAGCTATTAACGGAGAAGGTTCCATGACCGCCGAGGTTCAAAAAATCGGCAGGGATTCATTTCTTTCCCAGATGATAGACCTTGTCGGGCAGGCGCAGGAGAGCAAATCCAGGAGCCAGGATCTGGCAAACCGTGCAGCTTTATGGTTGACGATCATCGCTCTTTCCTGCGGCGCAGCTACATTGATTGTTTGGCTGGGGATCGTGCATCGAGATTTCGCCTTTTCCCTGGAGCGCATGGTAACCGTGATGGTGATTACTTGCCCACATGCCCTGGGGCTCGCAGTTCCATTGGTGGTAGCCGTGTCTACGGCTATTTCTGCAAAAAACGGGCTTTTAATCAGAAACCGTGCGGCCTTTGAGCGCGGAAGAAGTATAGACGCCATCGTTTTTGACAAGACGGGCACCTTGACCAAGGGAGAATTCGGGGTAACCGATATTCTTGTCTTTTCAGCCGATATAAATGAGACACAGCTGCTGACACATGCCGCTTCAGTCGAGGCAAATTCCGAGCATCCTATAGCCAAGGGGATTACTGCATCTGTTGAAAAAGCTTTTCCCGTAGAAGAATTCAAGTCAATACCCGGCAGGGGTGCGCAGGGTACGGTGGAGGGAAGTAATGTCAAGGTCATAAGCCTTGGGTTCCTTCGAGAGAACGGCCTCATCGTGGATGATGAGAGGATTGAGGGATTATATTCTCAGGGGAAGACCGTTGTTTTCGTCATGATTGACGGGAGGCTTAAAGGCGCGATCGCTCTTGCTGATATCATCAGAGAGGAATCAAAAGAGGCCATATCAAGATTAAAAGATATGGATATTAAATGTATGATGTTAACTGGCGACAACAAACTAGTAGCAAAATGGGTTTCTGATGAAATAGGTCTTGATGAATATTTTGCAGAAGTATTGCCTCAGGGGAAGACTGAGAAGATCAAGGAAATTCAATCCAGAGGCCTCATAGTGGCAATGACAGGAGACGGAGTGAATGACGCTCCAGCCCTAGTTCAAGCCGACTTAGGCATCGCCATCGGAGCAGGCACGGATGTGGCGGTAGAGGCTGCCGATATCGTACTCGTCCGCAGCAACCCACTGGATGTTACGGCCATTGTCGACCTTGCCAGGGCCACCTACCGGAAGATGGTCCAGAACCTTGCCTGGGCCACCGGGTATAATGTCATCGCCATTCCTCTAGCGGCCGGGGTCCTCGCTTCCTACGGTGTGCTTCTGTCACCATCGGTGGGAGCCGTACTCATGTCGCTGAGTACAGTAATCGTCGCAATCAATGCCAGATTTCTCAAAGTGAAAAAATAAAAATCAGTTGCCGATGGAGCGCATTGGTCTACTTAAATGACCCCTTGGACAGGCTAAAGAATAAAAATCGGATAGCGGGAGAGAAAATGACAGCCCTCAAGAAAGCGGTAGGTGTTCTGATTGTTCTTATTATTTCAAATATCAGTCTTTACAGTGCTGTATATGCTCATCTTCCTGAACATCTGCAGCATGATATTGAAGCTGCCCAACTGTCATTCGAGACAAGATGCACCCAATGCCACTCTTCAGACACGGCCGTTTCAGCCAGGGCATACAGGGATTGGCTTACGGGTATATCTCAAAGACATGGGAAAGGCTTGGGCTGGATCCCCGACGATGACGCTGAGAAAATTTTTCTTCATCTTATTGTTCACTTAGAGCCTAAGTCCAAAACAGCCGTCAAGGCCGGGATGGTGGAGCCTAAGAAAAACAGGAAGGTCCAAATTTGCTTGGTCGGCGGGCTCACTAGCCTAGGCCTTCTTATCGCAACAGTGCTCTTTGGGCATAGCAAGAGGCTAAGGAGAAGATGGTTCAAAGGTCACAGATACTTTGCTTTTGCTACCTTGATTATTGCTGTAACGCATGGATTATATTGTTTTTATATATTTACGTTAAATTAATATAGCAAGTCTAACTAATTGCAGATAATGACTTATTATATTGCAGTTAAATCTAATACGAGTATTAAAAAGATAAGTAACTAGTAAGGTGTACTGAATGTTTTTTCCTGATCGACGAGCCTGTGGCGATCTCAGTTATTTGTGATGGCAATAGAACCAGATATAAAATCTTTAGCTTAATTAACTATGTTACATAG
>JBKHIW010000035.1:0-10661 GCA_046538465.1 Desulfobacteraceae bacterium
AGTAAAGGGCCTCAGCAGTCCAGACATTGATCACAATCAGTGCCGCGCCTGTGCTCCAGAGCAACAGGAAATGAAGCCGATAGCCGGTATAAGTGGTACCCGAAAGGTGCCGCCAGATTATCTCCGAGGCCCAGTGGGTGGGCAGATAAGGGCTGTCAGGGGCCTTGAGCGCACTTATATACTGAAGGGTACTGAAAAAGGCGTCCGGGTCCACCAGCCTTTCGGGCCTTAGAAACCGAAACATAAGGTAGAGGCCCACCACGAGCAAGACCGTCAAAAGCGTCATAATATCTCTGGTCCGCTGGGCCGGGAACACATTGACCAGGATCATGGTAAGGAGGACAGCGACTCCGGCAGCGATCAGAATCAGCGGCAGTCCCGAAAAGGCCAGAGCTGCGTAAAACCCTGGGCCGGCTTGATAAACCCAAGCGTAGGCCAGCATCACCGGGAGGCCGAATATCACCATCATCCAAGAGCCGTCCATTATGGTGCACGCCACCCTGCTCAGAAAGACCTCCTCCAATGAAGCCGGGGTGGCGTGACAAAGCTCGAGGTCCTCGGATAAGAACAAGGCTGAGAGCGAGGTGATGATATGGCTGAAGACCAAAAGGGAGAAAAAAATCAGGAGAACCATTCCCAAGAGGTAACGGGAGAGGATGTCTCCGATCACCTCGACGGATTGAAAGTAGCTGAGCACCCTGGATGAGAGGAGGAACATGCCCCCCCAGAAAAGCAGCCCTACTCCCAGCATTATCCAGGTCCGCCTCCGGGTCCGGGCATCCGTGCGTCTCAGGCTGTGCCTCAAGGCCAGCAGCCTAGGGGTAAGAAGAAGGAAAAACCTCCTCATGAACGCCCCCCCTCCTCTTGGGTCAGCTTGAGAAATACGCTCTCCAGGTTTCCGTCCACCCCGGCACGTTCCTGAAGTTCCCGGGCCGTTCCCCTGGCAATGATCCTCCCTGCCTGGATGATGGCTATATCCTCACAGACCTCCTGGGCGACCTCCAGGGAGTGCGTGGACATAAACACGGTCGCACCGGATGAGGCCTGCTTCCTGAATATGTCTTTCACCAGGCGGGCGGCCTTGGGATCAAGCCCCACCATGGGCTCGTCCACTATGATCACGCTTGGGGCGGGAAGAAGCGCGGCACACATCACCAGCCGCTGTTTCATGCCGTGGGAGTAGCTCTCGATTAATTCGTCGCGCCAGTCGGCGAGCTCAAAAAGCTCCAATAGATACATGCCTCGGTCCTTGGCTGGACTCCCACGGTCCAGCCCATAGAGGCCTGCAATAAACCTCAGAAACTCCATGCCTGTGAGCTTCTCGTAAAGGAAAGGCCGGTCCGGGATGAAACCCACCCGGCTCTTGACCTCCGAGGGATTTTCTGTGAGATCTAATCCGTTTATAAGGATCCTGCCTCTTGTGGGCTTCATCACCCCTGCCATCATGCGGATAGTGGTGGTCTTGCCTGCGCCGTTGGGCCCCAAGAAGCCGAATACCCTCCCCGCCTCTACTTCCATATTCAGGTTGTCCACGGCCTTGAAACCGCGGTAGACCTTGGTGAGATTAACCAGACGAATCATAAGCATAGTCCACGATCTTCAACCTGAGGCGGCCTATAAGCCCTGCCAGCTCCACCTGTTTGTCCAGATTCCCCTCAAGGATCCTGATATGAGTGGCGTCCACAGGCATCTGCTTGAAGGTGGAGTCAATGGAGATCCACTCCCCCAAAAACGCCTCTGTCCATGCATGATAGAAAAACTTTCCCCGAGTATAGACCAATCCCACAACGATCCGGGAAGGAATCCCCAGCGCCCGAAGGAGCGCCGTAGTCAGGACTGCGTGCTCGTTGCAGTCCCCGGCCTTTGTCCGCAGCACCTCCAGAGCACTGGGCAAGGCTACCACCGGTCTTTTGTCCACATTCTCGTACACCCACTCCATCACCGCCCCTGCGGCCTCCACAGGATCCCGGAGGCCGCCCGCGATGCTCTCCGCCCTGCGCCGGACCTCGGGGTGATCGCTCTCTATATTGAACTCGGCATCAAGGTAGGATGCCATGACTTCCATTTCCAAATCTTGCTTGGAAGCGGGATCAGAAGGCAGGCCTTCCCTGGTGACTTTCAAAAGGGGCCAGTTCAGCTCCTGCCTGAAGCCCTTCCAAGACGCAGGATCGCCCTCCGGTTCTTCGATTCCTTCAAGCCTGACCTCGAGATGGCCAACGCGCTCCGGGTCCGGTATGGTCCTGTCCGGTACCACTGCGGATATCTCATAAAAGTCGAGCTCCCCGCTTCCTTGAATGCCTTCAGGGGCGGCGGCGGCACTGGAGCGAACCGCTGTAAGCCCCATGAAGCCTTCTTCCTTTAGAACCCGGCCTTCCCGGTCCAGCCAGAAGGAGAATCTGCCTCCCCAAAGCTCGGTCTCCAGCCTGAACGAATCATAGGGAATACCCTTTATGGTTATTTTGTCTCGGTCTGCCACCCTGATTGAGGCCGTTGCGCAGGTCATGGTGGACGGATCAAAGACCGGAAAACTGAAGGTCCGCCCGACCTCGAGCTCTGCATCCCTGAAATAATGGCCCATACCCGCTCCTATCACCGGTGGGGTCTCAATAGGCACCCTGTGCGCCTCCAGCCCGCCGCCGGATCCGGCCTCCACCTGGATATGGCCGTCCTTCACTCGACCCGAGGCCTCAAATCGAACTGCACCCGAGTGCATCCTGAAGCGGAAGCTACTCAGCCCGAAGTCCTGGTCTGTTGTGCACTGGATATGGGTATGGAGCCCGGTGGCCAGTCCCATAAGGGTCATTTTCAGGAATGTTTCGACATGGAGTAAGTATCCGTCCCCGGCCGGGCGGATATGGCTGACCGAGTAGCCTACTTTCCGATCCCCGAGGTAGATCTCCTTCCACTGCCGTTCGGGTGTTTTCAAGGACGACGGGGCATTGATATCCGTTGTCCCCTCAACAGGTCCGGGAGGGTGGGTGCCCCTGACCAGGGCGGCCAGAGCGACCAGCCAAACAAGGACCAGAAGGGACCCCATAATGTGCCATGCCGCGCGTGATCTGCTCATTCTCTTCATCCCACACCTCATCCCCCGGGTGGGGCTCCACCGAAGGCGCGAAGGCGCACGCACTCGGCAGGCTGCTCCTCTACTGCATGCCTTTCCGGAGCGGCATGGTCAAGGCGGATGTATTTCTGCACGAAGTACCGGGTTGATCTCAATCAGCATCAAACAAGCGGCTTTTGGGGCGGGAAAATTACATCTTATACTTGCCGAAGTCTTCGGGATTTAGTTTTTCCAGTATGTCCTGCCATTTCTTCCCTTGTTCGGACTTGTCCTCGGGCTCGGCCTTGAGATCGATTTGCTTGGACTTCTGAATGACCTCCTCGGCCACGAAGATCGGCGCCCCCACGCGCAGTGAAAGGGCCAGGGCGTCGCTCGGCCGCGCATCAATGGAGTGCTCCTTGCCCTTGTGGACAATGTGGATCAACGCATAGTAGGTATTGTTTTTCAGATCACAGACCTCCACCTTTTCGACCTTGACCTCCATGAGCTCCATTATGTTTTTGAGGAGGTCATGAGTCATTGGTCGGGAAAAGTTTATCCCTTCCAGCTCGCTGGCGATTGCCGTTGCTTCCAGGAGCCCGATCCAAATAGGGAGAGTCCTGTCTCCCTCTGTCTCCTTGAGGATGACAATGGGGCTGTTCGTCATGGGGTCTACTGTGAGACCGGATATGACCATAGGCCTGAGCATTTCCACCTCCATTTGATTCCTGTGCTCTCAAGCGCTTGAAAATCATTCTCCGCCATGCCGGTGCGTTTGTCAACATGACTTTCGAGCGCGAGAATTCTTGCTTTTATGAATTCAGACTAATAAAATTACAAGTTTATATCTTCTCGAAGGGGCTCCTATCTTCCTATGGATGAAACACTTTTCCATGACAACATCCTGGCCCACAAGCCCGGGCTGTTCCTGAGCAGGATCCTATACGGCTTATTCAAGAGGGTGACCGTAGACGAGGGGGTGAAGGAAGATCTCAGGCGAATGAACCGTCAAGGGACCGTGGTCTACGCGATAAAGTACCGGGGGCGGCTCGACTATTTGATGTATCACTACAACTTCCGCATGAAAAGACTGCCGTACCCAAGGCTCGCCTTTGACCTGGACATCTCCCTTCTGCTGCCCTTGGGGAAGTTCCTGCGGACAATGGTGGCCAAGGCGGTCTATACCTTGAAAAACGGAGAGCCGCCCGACCCCTACCGCCTGGGCTTTTACCGTGAGGCCATACGCAGCGGCACCACTTCAATGATCTTTCTGGTGGATCCAAAAAGATTTGTGCGCAGATTCATTCACTCTGAAAAGGATCACCTCCAGCTCCTGCTGGAGACTCAGCAGACCATGGACAGGCCGGTCTTTATTGTCCCCCAGTTCGTGCTCTATCAGAGGACTCCTGAGAGGGAGTACAAGAGCTTTGGAGGAATACTCTTCGGCTACAAGGATAATCCCGGCCTTATTCGCAAGACCGTCCTCTTTTTCCGACACAACAGGCGGGCCTTTATCGACTTTGGAAAGCCTGTGAATCTCATGGAGTATCTGCGCTCCCAGCCCTCTTCGCGGCCGGTGGAGGATATGGCGGTAGGGCTTAGGGAACGGCTGGTGGAAAGCATAGACAACCAGAGGAGGATCATCCTGGGGCCGATCATGAAATCCCGGCAGCAGCTCAAGGAGATTGTTCTTCGGGATGCGGGGGTCAAGTCCCAGATTGAAAAGGCGGCTTCCGGGAGGCCAAAACTGATCCGGCAGTCCAGGAAAAAGGCCGGGGAGTATTTCGATGAAATAGCCGCTGACCTTAATATAGCCTACATCCAGTTCTTTCACCTGGCCCTTACCTGGTTTTGGAAAAAGCTGTTTGAAGGCATTGAAGTAGACATGGAAAGCCTTGCAAAGGTAAGGGAATGGGCCCGAAAAGGAACTTTAATTTATGTACCCTCTCATAAAAGTCATATAGATTATCTGGTTATAAACTATATTCTCCATAATTACAATATGCATATTCCGAGGGTGGCGGCCGGAAGAAACCTCGCTTTTTGGCCGATGGGCCATATTTTCAGGAAATCAGGCGCCTTTTTCATCCGCCGCACCTTTAAGGGGGCCCGACTCTACCAAGAGGTCTTCAACCGCTACATCAAGGCGCTGATTGAGGAAGGCCACCCATTGGAGTTCTTCATAGAGGGTGGGAGGAGCCGCAGCGGCAAGGTCATCCTCCCCAAGATCGGATTCCTGGCCATCCTGCTCCAGGCCTTTGAGGAGGGCTACTGCAAGGACCTAATCTTTGTACCCGCCTCCATCACCTACGACAAGATACTGGAAGAGAAGGCCTTTGTGCGGGAGCTCGAGGGAGGGGAGAAGGAAAAGGAGAACCTGAAGCAATTCATCAGGGCGCGGCATTTCCTAAAACGCCGCTACGGAAAGATATACATCCGATTTGCAGAGCCCGTGTCCCTGAAAGAGTATTTGGAGGGAAACCACCCACCCCAGACCGATGGAAAACCTCACGAGCACTTGGCCATGCACCTCATCCAGGCCATAAACCGCGTGACCTTGGTGACCCCCCTCTCTCTGGTGGCATCGGCCGTATTGACTGCCCATCGCGGCGGTTTTCATCTCTCGGAGCTCACTGAAACCGCAAGGGAATACCTGGAATTTCTTCGCACTCACCACGCGCCCCTCTCATCTACTCTCTCCAATCTGGAGGAGGCTGTGAGGAGTTCCATCTCTCTCCTTGTTTCCTGGAAGATCGCGAGCTTCCTGGAGCTAAAGGAAGGCGAATTTTACTATGTCGACGACGAGAAAAAGATGGATCTCGAGTTCTACAAGAACAACATAATCCATCACTTTATTCACCACTCCTTTGTTGCCGTATCCTTGTTGGGGCTTGGGGAGGAGATAAGCACGAGAGAGGAGATCGAAACCGACTACCGGCTGCTGAGGGATCTCTTCAAGAAAGAGTTCGTTGACCGGCCGGGGACCGGGGATGACGAGAAGAGGGTCGAACAGGCACTGGAGGATTTCCTGGAGGCCGGGCTGATACAGAAAGAGGACAAAGGCCCGGTACAGGGCTACAGAATCACCAGGCTGGGGCACGACCGGCTGCCCGCCTGGGCGCGCTTTGCCAAGACCTTTATTGAATCTTACTGGGTTGCGGTAAGCACGGTTCTGGAACAGGGAGGAAAGGTGGGCAAGAAGACGGAGACCCTGAAAAACATGAACAACATGGGGGTCAGGTTCCACAAGCTGGGATTCATCGACCACCCGGAGGCGTTGTCTCGGCTGAACTTCAAGAACGCCCTGGAGCAGATAACCGAGACCGTGCTTCGGGACGCAGACGGAAGGAAGGACCCCGACCGCCTGAACAAGGATCTCTCGGAGCTCGAAAGGCGGCTTTATGCCTTGGCCCGCCAGCAGGGATCATAAGTCTCTCTGCCGTAGAAGACCAGCATCAGGTGGGAGAAGTTCCGCCTGAGCCTGGAATCCTCCAGCGCCTCCTCAAGGCTCAGACGGCCTTTCACATCGTAGAAATCCTTTAATCGGAGAAAAAGCGTTCGGGCGGCCTCGGCCTCGTCTTCAGCCATTCGCTCCTTCTGTGCGAGTTCGCGGAGCAATTCGAGAAGAGGAGCGACATACTCGGGCATCATACGGTAATAATAGTACCGTACGGCACGCTCACGGCTGTACCGGCGCGGGGCGAACTTTTCGATCCGCTTCTCGAGCTCTTGGATTTCTTCCAGCCGTGGATCCCGGCGCTCCCTGTTGCGCCCTGAAAACACGTCCCACTTCACTGCTCCTAGGCTCCCTGAATGTTCTCGAAAAAGCTCAGATTGGCATTCAGCCTGGCCAGTTTGCTCTCCATGCTCTCGACGCGCCCCCTCACCTCCTCTACCACATCGGCCGGGGCCTTTTCCAAAAACGCGGGATTGGAGAGCTTGCGGTTGGATGCGGCCATCTCCTTTTCCAGCTTCTGGATCGCCTTCTGGAGCCGCTTCTTTTCTTCTTCGAAATCCAGCAGCCCTTTGAGCAGCACGTGCACCTGATTCTCGCCGAAGACGCCGGTGGCCGAAGCGTCCGGCTTTGGAATGCTTCCGGTGATCTCCGCCTCTTCCACCTTGGCCAGGCTCTGAACGTGCCCGACATTGCCCTGGATGATCCGGGCCTCTTCTTGATCCGGGACCTCCACCACGATATTCACCTTCTTGCCTGGAGGGATGTTCATTTCCCCGCGGATGTTTCTAACCGCAGTTATAAGCCCGCCGACCAGATCCATCTCCCTTTGCGCGTCCGCATCTCCGGGAAAATCTTCCGGATCAGGAAACGCCGCTTTCATTACGCTCCCCTCCGCACCGGGTATCCTCTGCCAAAGCTCCTCGGTAACAAACGGCATAAAGGGATGGATCAGCCTTAGCACGGCCAGCATGGTCCTTCGAAGGACCGCTCGTGATGAGCGCTTGAGCCCTTGGCTGTCGCTGTATAGCCCCTGCTTGGCCATTTCCAGGTACCAGTCACAGTACTCATGCCAGGTGAAGTGGTAGCACAGGTTGGCCGCATCGTTGAATCTATACTCCTCCAGCGAAGTTGCGACTCCGGCTATGACCTCCTTGAGGCGGGTCTGAATCCACCTCTCGGCAAGGCCGCACAAGGACTCCTCCGGTTCGGTTTCAGCGTCTTCCGGGTCCAGATTCATCAGGGCCAAGCGGGCCGAGTTCCAAATCTTGTTCACAAAGTTTCGGTAGCCGGCGATTCGCTCTTCGGAGAGCTTCACATCCCGGCCCTGGGCGGCAAGAGCGGCCAGAGTGAAACGGAAGGCGTCCGTTCCGAAACGGTCCATCACCTCCAGGGGATCGATCACGTTCCCCTTGCTCTTGCTCATCTTCTTGCCCTCTGCGTCCCTTACCAAGGCATGAATGTAGACATCCCTGAACGGGACCTCGCCCATGAAATGTATCCCCATCATCATCATCCGGGCCACCCAGAAAAACAGGATGTCGAATCCTGTTATCAGGACCGAGGTTGGATAAAAGGTCCGCAGATGCTCGGTCTGATCAGGCCACCCCAGCGTGGAAAAAGGCCACAGGGCCGAACTGAACCACGTATCCAGGACATCACTGTCCTGCCTGAGATCTGAGGATCCGCAGGCCGGGCAGGAGATCGGTGTCTCCTTGGCCACCACCACCTCTCCACAACCCTCGCAGTACCACGCCGGGATCCTGTGGCCCCACCATATCTGGCGCGAGATGCACCAATCGCGGATATTGGTCATCCACTCGTAGTAGACATCCTCCCATTGTGGAGGCACTATCCTGGTCCTTCCCTCCTTGACCGCCCGGATGGACTTATCCGCCAGGGGTTTGACCCGCACGAACCACTGCTTGGAAAGCAGCGGCTCTATCATTGTCTTGCAACGGTAGCAATGCCCTACGGCGTGTGTGTAAGGCTCCACTTTTTCCAGCAGGCCAGCCTTTTCCAGGTCCTCCAGCAGCCGTTCTCTGCATTCAAACCGATCCATACCCTTATAGGGGCCTGCCAGCTCGTTCATGCGCCCGTCCTCGTCGATCACCTTGACCACATCCAGAGAATGGGATGCTCCTATCTCAAAGTCGTTCGGGTCGTGGGCCGGGGTGATCTTCAGCGCCCCGGTCCCGAACTCCATATCCACATACCGGTCGAATATTACGGGAATCGGTTTATTGACAATGGGCAGGACCACATTACGTCCGGCAAGGGCCTGATAGCGCTCGTCTTCAGGATTGACCGCCACGGCCGTATCACCCAGCATGGTCTCCGGCCTCGTCGTGGCCACCACCACATAGCCCTCTCCGTCCTCGAACGGATAACGCACATGATAGAGACGACTCTCCTTCTCCTCGTGCTCCACCTCCAGATCCGCCAAGGCGGTGTGGCATCTAGGGCACCAATTGATGATATAGTCCCCCTGGTAAATCAGCCCCTCCTGGTAAAGCTGGACAAAGACCTCCCTCACCGCCCTGGACAGGCCTTCGTCCATGGTGAACCGCTCCCGGCTCCAATCGCAAGAGCTGCCCAGGCGCTTCAATTGATTGATGATCACCCCGCCGTATTTCTCCTTCCACTCCCAGACCAGCTCTACGAACCTCTCGCGCCCCAGCTCGTGACGGCTTATACCCTTGGCGGCCAGGTCCCTTTCCACTACATTCTGCGTGGCGATGCCGGCATGGTCGGTGCCCGGCTGCCACAATACATCAAAGCCCCTCATCCGCTTGTAGCGGCAAAGTATGTCTTGGAGCGTATTGTTCAAGGCATGTCCCATATGTAGCGAACCGGTTACGTTGGGTGGAGGAATTACAATGCAGAAGGGCTCGCGCTCTGAGTCCATATCCGGTTTAAAAAGCCCCTTCTCCTCCCAATAGGCGTACCACTTCCCCTCCACATCTTTCGGGTCATAGCCCTTGGACAGAGCCTCATTGTCCATAACACGCTCCTCGCTTCCAGGTTTCATTCACTCACTCCTTGATCTATTCGCACCCTCCAACCCGCAGGACTGACGAAAAAAGGGGCTGCGCGCATCACAGCCCCTTAGTTAATCATCTATTGGAAAGAATTAGAAGGGCCTTCTTGCAGCACTCAATCGGCAGGCCTATCGAGACTCGCCTTCAGCGCCTCAATGGTCTCCCGGATCACCCGCTCGGCCGCGCTGCTCACCGCCTCGTGAATGACCCTGTCAGCCGACTCGGCCACGGCTTCCCTGATCACCCGCTCGGCAACGCCCGAGACCTCTTCCCGGGCAACCCGCTCCACCACATCCTCGACTACGGATCGGACAGCAGCCTCTATTCGCTCTTCGGGTACCGCCACCACGGCTTCTGGCTCAGGCTCTCCTGCTGGTTCAAGGGTCTCCTCAGGCTCTTCTTCGACCGCCTCCACTGCGGGCGGTTCCTCCGCCTCGTCCTCGAGAAGCCGCTCCAAGACCTCCTCGGAGATCTCTTCCCCTTCCAGCTCATCACCCAGGAAATCTTCATCCCGGGGCCCGGCCTCATCCGGGGCTTCACTCAAAGCAGCGCCTTCTTCCAAGCTCGGTTCGGCCTCTTCACTGGGGGCCTCGTCAAAAAGGCCTTTGAGATCCCAGTCCTCAGCCTCCTCGCTCCGCTCCTCGCCTGAGTCGCTCAAGGGCTCCACCTCGTCTTCAACCAGGTCCACCAGCTCAATGATCTCTTCGTCATCCTCGGAGGCCAGCTCGTCCAGATCAAAGTCCAGCAGCTCCTCGCTGTCTTCGAAGGCATCCTTTTCCAAGTGAGTGTCTTCCTTGTCCATGCCCCGTAGTCTCCGTAGAAAAGTTACGGTTTATCGGGATTGCTTGGCAAGTAAGTGCGGGCCGATCCCGCTGAAAAGTCCCGCCAAGGTCTCTTCTGCTACCACAATACGGAGGAAGCTGTCAAGGCGTTTTAGATCTCCAACCCCGCATAATTGCATTACTTCTGAGCGGTTCCTACCCCTGCTCGAGAAGAGAACCCCTTGTTGACCCATGTCCGAAAACATGCTACAGAGAATGGCCAGCGGGCGATTAGCTCAGTGGATAGAGCGTTGGTCTCCGGAACCAAAGGCCGCAGGTTCGAGTCCTGCATCGCCCGCCAG
>JBKHIW010000036.1:0-10611 GCA_046538465.1 Desulfobacteraceae bacterium
CATCCCGACCTGGTAAAACAGGTGATCGAGAGACTAGGCATGACCTTTTTGAACGGATATGGCGCCACCGAGGGGATGACGGCCATCACCCGGCCCGGGGACGACCTCGAGACCGTGTGCAGCACCGTGGGGAGGCCCACCTGCCCCTACGACACCTACAAGGTCATTGATCCGGACGGAAACGAACTTCCGCCGGGAGAGCAGGGGGAGCTGGTCCTGAAGGGCCCGGGAGTCTTTACGGGCTATTACAACAATCCGGAGGAAAACAAAAAAGCCTTTACCGCGGACGGTTTTTTCAGAACCGGGGATGTGGCCAGGATCGACTCCCGGGGCTACATCACCCTCACGGGACGCATCAAGGAGATGATCAACCGCGGAGGGGAGAGCATCAGCGCAACCGAGATCGAAAAGCTTATCAACCGCCATCCCGACGTGGCCGCCGCAGCGGTCGTGGCCATGCCCGATCAGGACATGGGAGAGCGAGTGTGCGCCTATATCGAGCCCAGGCCGGGGGCCGAGCTGACCTTTGACAAAATCATTTCATTTTTAAGGGACCAGGATGCTTCGGTGCTCCAGCTTCCGGAGCGGATCGAGTTTATTGATAAGATGCCTTACACCGGGGCCCAGAAGCTGGACAAGAGATCCCTACATCAAGACATTGTAAAAAAGCTGGGGTTTACTTCAATGACCTCCGAACCAGGGCCTTGACGATTTCCACTTTATAGGCGTTTTTGCTCAAAGGTTTTGCACCGTCCACGGATGCCCGTGCAGCCTGCTCAATGGTTCCCTTATCCAGGTTCTTTCCCTTTACGGCGTTTTCAGCTCCAAAGGCCCTGTGGGGGGCGGGGGCCACGGCCCCCAAATAGATCCGTGCATCCCTGCAGACTCCCTTCGACTCTGTGACCACGGATGCGGCACTGACCACGGCAAAATCAATGGAATCCCTCAGGCGGAACTTGAGGAAGGTCTGCTTCGAATTCTTTCGTGGGCGTGGGACATGGATGTCCGTGAGGATTTCCCCCGGCTCAAGAAAAAGGCCCAGGGGGTGGTAGAACTCACTGACAGGGATCTCTCGGGTTCCTTTGACGCCGGTAATGCGCAGCCTTGCATCCAGGGCCGCCAATGCCACGGCCATGTCGGAGGGGCAGACCGCGAAGCATTTTTTAGCCCCGAAGACGGCATGATACCGGTTATCCCCTTTAAGGGCCAGGCATGGGCCTTTGCCCTTGCGTAGGCACTGGATCCTTCCCCCCATCCGGTGGGGGTAGCGGTAGTACCAGCAGCGGGTGTCCTGGCATAGATTTCCGCCCAAGGTGCCCATGTTCCTGATTTCCGGGCTCGCAACTAACTTCGCGGCTTGGGCGAGCAGGCGGTAATGCTCCAGGATCATCGGAGATTGAGCGATAGGGGCCAGCCTGGTAAGTGCGCCGATCCGGATGCCTCCTTCTTGTTCTTCCAGGGCATCGAGACCTGGAATGGTCTTGAGGTTGATCACCACCTCGGGCGGCTCGGGGAGAACTTCCCCCTTGAGAACACCGAGAAGATCCGTTCCTCCGGCAATGAGTTGGGCCCTGTCCTGGAATTCATCGAGTAGAGACAGGGCATGGTCCAGCGAGGCGGCGTTGACATGCTTGAACTTCCTCATCAGGCTTCCCCTCCCTTTGCTTTTCCGCCCAACGCTGTCAAGACTTTGTCCGGGGTCAAAGGATACTCATAAAACCGCCGCCCCACGGCATTGGAGACCGCCATTTGGATTGCAGCCGGACCCGGAGATGTGGAGATCTCCCCCACGCCGATGGCCCCGAAACTTCCTATCGGTAGCGGCGTCTCAAGAATCGTGTTCTGGAACTCAGGGAGATCGAGAAATGTCCGCCACTTGTAATCGGCCATGTTCATGTTCATGATGTGGCCGGTGCGCGTATCCAGAACCGACTCTTCAAAGACGGCGGAATCCACACCGGCCGATCCAAGAGAGCCGTAAAGCTGCCCCTCCAGGGACAGGGGGTCGATGATCCGGCCCACATCGGTGGCGCCCAGCACGCGGGTCAGGTCGATCCGGCCTGTCTCGGTGTCCACCGCCACCTCTACAAATAGGATCAAAAAGTTGGGCACGGAAAAATCCGGTTCAAACCGTCCAAATCCCATACAGGTCCGCATCAGACCGATGGCCCGGCTCCAAGAGATGGACCTCTCCGGTGTGCCCTTGACAAACACCGCCCCGTTTTGTGTTTCGAGGTCCTCCGGGGATGCCTCGAGCTTTGGCGCGGCCAGCTCGAACAGCTGCTTTTTGGCGTCTTCAGCGGCCTTGATCACCGCTGAGCCCACCGCATAGGTCCCCCTGGAACCCACCAGGCCGAAATCGTAAGGGTTCAGGAGGGTATCGGGAGGGGTCACATGAATGCGTTCCAGGGGAAGCTGCAAGACCTCCGCCGCCATTTTACACAGGCTGCTCCTCTGCCCCATGCCGGATTCGGAAATCAGGACGTGGATCACCGCCGTGCCGTCCGGATTCAACCGAACATAGGCCTCGGACTCGTCTTCGCCCACATCCGCATTGCCATGAACGCCGACCCCCACGCCGGTCCGTATGTTACCTTGGCTGGAGGTCGGTTTCCGCCATCCCCTCCACTTAGCTTTCCACCCAAAGGCCTCGGCGCCCTGGTCAATGGCCTTGCCGTAATCGTTCCCTCGGCAGGTCCACACATTACCTTCACGCCAAAGATACGTGTCCCCGGGTTTTACATAGTTTTTTTTGAAAAACGCAACCGGGTCCAGGTCCGCCTGCTCCATCAACCCATGGAGTATCGGCGCGAAGGAAGACTCAAGCTCCTGGCCGCCAAAGCCGCGGATCACTCCGGAGGCGCATCGATTGGTACAGACAAGGTGGGTTTTCAAGTCCCAGTTGGGGCACCGGAGGACGAGCTGGGCCTCCCCGCACCCCACGGCGATCTGGGCCTGGGGCATGTCCGAGTAAGCCCCTGAATCTATAAACCACTTCCCGGAGACGGCCGTAACGGTCCCGTCCTTTTTCATGCCAACCTTCCCGCGAAATCGGGATCCGAGCCTAAGGACAAAGGCGCCGAAGTGTTCTTCCTTGCTGTAACAGACCTTGACCGGCCTTCCGGTCGCCTTGGCCAGCGCGGCGGCATAGAAAAGGACCTGGGGTGCGTAGTTCTTGGACCCGAAGCTGCCCCCGCAATGGGTATCGATTGCACGAATGTCCGGAAACCCCATCTTGGACTGCATGATAAAGCGGTGCCAGGAGGCGCTCTGGGTGCCGGACCAAACGGTCAGAGTGTTTTCATTCTCCCACTTGGCGATGACACCGGGAGGTTCAATGGGCAAGGGATTGGCGACGTTTTCATACTTCACGGTCCCTTCCTGGATAAAATCCGCGGAACGGAAGCCCTGATCCACATCCCCCATGACCACCTCGTCAATGGTCTTGGGCCCAAAGGCCGGAAAGGGCGGGACGATGTTCCCCGGGAAGTCATCGTGCAATTGAGGCGCGTCGGGCTTCATCGCCTCCTCCACATCATAAACAGCGGGAAGCTTTTCGTAGTCCACATCGATCAGATCCAATGCCTCTGAGGCCAGCTCCTCGGTTTCCGCCGCCACCAGAGCGACCGCGTCTCCCACATGGCGGAGTCTGCGGTTCAGCACACCCAAATGCCTGGGCATGCCGGTTTTCCACTCAGGCACGTCTTTGTGTGTCAGGACCGCGTGAACACCGGCGAGGGCCTCGGCCCGATCCGTCTTGATATCCAGGATGTTTGCGTGAGGGTGAGGGCTCCTCAGGACTCTTCCATATAGCATGTCCCGGTGTGTGATGTCATCAATGTAGCGGGCTTTCCCAGTAACAATGTCCAGGGCGTCTTTTCGTGGCGTCCGTTTTCCGATGAATCGGTGACTTGAGGCCATAAGGGTTACCCTCTCTTTGAAGCGGCGTCCAGCACGGCGTCCACCACGTGGTAGTAGCTGATGCAGCGGCAGTAGTGGCCGGCCAGGGTCTCCTTGACGTCGTGCTTATCCGGTGAGGTGTGCTGCTCCAGCAACGCTTTGGAGGCCAGTATCATCCCGGGCGTGCAAAACCCGCACTGAAATGCGGAATGATCGATGAAGGCCTGTTGGAGGGGATCCGGCTTTCCGGTCTTGGGGTCCTGGAGCCCTTCAATGGTGGTGATACTCTTGCCGTCGCACTCGACCGTCAGGGTCATGCAGGACAAAATGGGGACGCCGTCCATCAGAACGGTACAGGAGCCGCATCCCCCTTGATCACAACCGATCTTGGTCCCGGTGAGGCCCAGGGTGTGCCGGAGGGTGTGCGCCAGGGTGTGGCACGGAGCGATCTGATGGGGCTCTTCCCCGATGGTCAATTTCCGGGGCGTCCCATTCACCCAAAAAGAGACGGTTTTTCGGATTTCTTTGTTCAGAGATTCCTAGCCTCCTGTTATCATTTTAATGCTTGATCTTATTTTGAATCATGTTTAAGATTATAGTATAGAAATATGTATATGTCAATCCAAAATACGATTCGATTTCATCATTTTAATGATATAAAAGAATCAAAAAATATAAAAAATATCATGTATAAGTGACCTATAAAGCATATAAAAAATTTGATGGTGCACAGAAAGATTGCCTCCGGCCAAAAACGCTTTCATAGTGAAGCATGCTCGAGGGTCTTTTGAAAGGGAAGGGGCAGCATGCGAGTACGAGAACCGGGCAAAATCAGTAATGGATTGTGGATGCTGGGCCACGAGGAGTCCTGCGTTTATCTGGTCGAGGGCCACGACACCGCCATGCTCATCAACGGCGGCATGAGCTATCTCGTAGAAGACATATTGGACCAAATTCAGAGCTTCGGGATTGATGAATCGCGTATTCAATATGCCTTGATCCTCCACGCCCATTTTGACCATGTGGGAATCATCCCCTTTTTCAAACGCCGAAATCCGGCTATGGAGGTCTTGGCCTCGGCCAGGGGGTGGGAGATCCTTGGGATGGAGAAGGCTATCCGGACCATCAATACCTTCAGTCGAAATGTGGCGGAGAAGATGGGCAGGGCGGACGTATGCGAACGCCTCGATTTGGACTGGCGGGATGATATCAAGGGCACAGCCGTGGCCGAAGGGGATTCACTTGATCTCGGCGGCAGGAAGATCCAAATTTTGGAGACCCCGGGCCATTCCTCCTGCTCGATCACCGGCTACGTCCCGGACCTTCGGGCGCTTTTCGGCTCCGACGGGGTCGGGATCCCCTATAAGGACACCATCATGGCATCGGGCAACAGTAATTACACGGCCTACCAGAAGAGCCTGGAAAAGCTGAGGGGGCTCGATGTCGAACTGGTGTGCGCGGACCATTACGGCACGGTCATGGGAGACGAGGCCAGGGGTTTCATCGATCGGAGCATTGAAACGGCTGCCGAACATCGCAAGTTGATTGAAGCGACCTACCTGCGAACCCTGGACGAGGAGACCGCGGCCCGAGAACTTGTCGATATGATTTACCGCGAAAACGAAGATTACTTCCTCTCACCGGAAATTCTGGAAGGGGTCTACCGCCAGATGGTGTCTCATATTGCAGGAGCGCTCGCTGATAAAGGTGCCTGAGGGTTCTTCCGGAATTCGCGTACTCGAACGCATCGCCTGAACCGCCCGGCGGCAGCCGAGGGACCCCCTTTGAAAAGCCCCCTCGGCGTGGAGAAGGCACGAACTCAAGCGGTTTGGATGAGAGGTAAAGTGGAACACAAAGCCTTTTCGTTAATCAATCGAATATGGCTTCTACGAATTCCTTGGGATCAAAGGGCCTCAAGTCGTCGATCCCCTCCCCTATCCCGATATACTCTATGGGCAGGCCGAGCTCGTGGCAGATCCCGATCACTATACCTCCCTTGGCCGTCCCGTCCAGCTTGGTCAGGACTATCCCGGTTATCTCCAGGGACTCGTTAAACATGCGGGCCTGGCTAAGCGCGTTCTGGCCGGTGGTTGCGTCCAGGACCAGCCAGGTCTCGTGAGGCGCCCCGGGGAGCTTTTTCCCGGCCACGCGCCGGATCTTCTGAAGCTCGTCCATCAGGTTCCTCCTGGTGTGGAGGCGCCCTGCGGTGTCGATCATCACCACATCCGCCCCCCGCGCCAGGGCGGCTCCCAAGGCGTCGAAGACCACGGCCGACGGATCCGCGCCGTGCTTCTGCTTGATCACCTCAGCTCCCACGCGATCCCCCCATATACCCAGCTGCTCTATGGCCGCGGCCCTGAAAGTATCCCCTGCCACCAGCATGACTTCCTTTCCCTGCTGCTTGAAGCGGCAGGCCGCCTTCCCTATGGTGGTGGTCTTTCCCACCCCGTTCACCCCGGCCACCAATATTACCCTCGGCTCCCCGGGGGCCGGTCCGGGCCTTGCCGGACCCTCCACCTTCAGGAAGGAGAGCATCTCCTGCTTCAAGGCCTCCTTGAGCTTTTCCGGCCGGTCCAGCTCCCTGCGGGCCACCTTCTCCTGCACCGCGTCAATGATCTCCTGGGTGGCCGCCACTCCGAGATCCGAGGTAAAGAGTATTTCCTCCAGGCCCTCCATTAGATCCTCGTTGATCTCCTTCTTGCCGAAGATCAACCTGTCCAAGCGCCCCGCAATCCCGGTCCGGGTCTTGGAAAGCCCGTCTCTCAGCCTCTTGAAGAATCCCTTGTCCTCGTTCTCCTTATGTTGAGAGACCTCCTCGGGTTGTTCCGGGAGATCCTTCCTGCCTTTTCGATTGAAAAACCTAACCATAACCTCTCCTTCCAGCGGGTGGGGTCCCGGGATCCCGGACTGACGGACCGAACCGGAGCCGGATGGGTTGTATAGACCAACCGCCGGGATCTTTCAACCGATTTTGCGACAAAGAAATGCTTAGGCGGCGAGCCGGTCGTTCGAGCCGTTCAGGGATACGCTCACAATCTTGGATACACCCGCCTTTTCCATGGTCACGCCGTAGAGCCTCTCCACGATCTCCATGGACCGGCGGTTGTGGGTCACCAAGAGGACCTGCGAGTGCTTCCTTATCTCCTTGAGGAGATTATTGAACCGATCGATATTCGCCTCGTCCAAGGGGGCGTCCACCTCGTCCAGCAGGCAGAACGGGCTGGGTTTGATCAGGTAAATGGCGAACAGAAGGGCCATGGCCACTAAGGCCTTTTCCCCTCCGGAGAGGAGGCCCATGTGGCTCAGCCTCTTGCCTGGGGGCTTGACCTCCACCAGCACCCCGCTCTCCAGGGGCTTGGATTCGTCGGTGAGCTTGAGTCCGGCTGTGCCGCCCTTGAACAGGATGGGAAAGACCTCCTTGAGCTTCTCATCCACCTGACGGAAGGTCTCGGTGAACTTCTCCATGGATATCCGGTTTATCTTTCGAATCGCCTTGTTGAGCGCATCCATGGAGCTCATCAGATCGTCCCTCTGGCCGCTGATAAAGCGAAAACGCTCCTCCAGGGCCTCGTGCTCCTGAATGGCGGCCAGGTTGACCTCGCCCAGGCCGTCTCTGGTCTTCTTCTTCTCCTCGACCGCCTCCTTGACCCGGGGGGCGGAAAAGTCCTCCTTGAGGTAGCCGGTGTATATCTCCCCCAGCTCCCTGCCGAACTTGTCCCTGACCAGCTCGGAGAGGCCGTTCATCTTGTACTCGATCTCCGAGTGCTCCATTCTCGCCCGGTTGATTCTCTCCCTCAGCTCCTCGAGCTCGGACCTCAGCTCCCGGGCCTTCTTCTCCTCCTTCCTTATCCCGTCCTGAAGCAGCCCTCTCTGCTTTTCCGCCGCGGCCACCGCCTCCTCGGCGGAACGAAGATCCCCGTAAAGGCCCTTCAGCTCCTCCCTGACCGCCTCCTCGCGCTCTGTGCAGTCCTGGCGTCTCTTCCCGGCAGCGGCTGCTTCCTGGTCGATCTTCTCCAGCCTCTCCCGGGCCTCGCTTCTGTAGTCGTCCACCCTCTCCATCTGGCTCAGCAGGCCCTTTTCCTCCTCCTTGGCCAGGTTCACATCCATCCTGAGCCTGTCCGCCTCGCTGCGGAACCTCTCCACCTCTTCTTCGGCCTCCTTGACCTCGGCCTCCTTGTACCGAAGAGACTCCTGCTTCTGTTTTACTTCCTGCCTGCAGCGGGTAAGCTCTTGCTGAATCCTATTCAAATCTTGCGTATGCTTTTCCTTTTCTTTTTCCTTTTGTTCCAGCTCGGAGCTGATCCTCTCAGAGAGAGATTGGAGTCTATCGAGCTCGTACCCAAGCTGCGCCAAGGCCTGATCAAGACTTTTGACCTCCTCACGGCAGTCCTCGCGTTCGGATTCCAGTGCCTCTATGCGGGAGGCCCCGGCCTCCAAATCCGCGTCAACCACTTCCATACGCTCGGTCAGGGCGTCCAGATCCTGCCGCAGCCGGGCCGCAACGGACTCCAGCTCGCTGATCTCCCGCTTCCGGGCCAAGAGCCCGTGTGAGCCGGCGGAGGCCTTGCCCCCGCTGATCACGCCATGCTCGTCTATCATGTCCCCTTCGGGGGTGACCAGGCATCGCCCTCCGCCGTTGCCCGACCACACGGCCACGGCCTGCTCCAGATCTTCCGCCAACGCCGCGTCACCGAACAAGGCGTTGATCAACGGGCGATAGGCCTCGTCCGCGCTGACCTTGTCCCTGAGGAGGGGAAGGCCGATCCCTGCGGAGGCCCCTTTCCCGTTGGTTCGCACTTCGCCCAAGGGTACAAAGCTGCTTCGCCCCCTGGCCTTTCTCTTCAGATACTCCACGGCCTCCCTGCCGTCGGCCAGGCCCTTGACAATCACGTATTGGAGCCTCTCGGCCAAAACCGCTTCCACCGCCTGCTCGAGCTCCGGAGCGACCTGGATGATGTCGGCCACCAGGCCCAGGACCCTGCCTTCCTTGCGGGCCCCGAGATCCTCCGCCTTCATTATGGTCCGCACGCCGACCTTGAATCCCTCGAAATTCTCGGTCAAAGAGCGCAAACCGGCCAGCCGAGACTCCTTGCCCGCAAGTTCGGCCTCCACCTTGTTGAGATCCGACTCCAACCGGCTTCGCATGCGGCGGAGTTCTTCTCCGGCCTCCCGCTCCTGCTCCAGGTCCTGATTTATGCGCTCGAGCTTTTCGGCAAGGGCCTCCCTGGTCCGGGTCTTTCTCTCTGATGCGTCCATGAGGCGGCTTATCTTGCCCTCCACCTCCTGCTTCTCTTCCTCCAGCCGGGTCCTACCGTCCGCTATCTCCTCCATGCGGCGATTGACATAGCCAGACTCCTTGTCCAGACCCTTTTCCTGGCTTAAACCGTCGCTGACCTCGGCCCGGGCGGACTCATACTGCTCTCTTATCTGCTTTAAGAACCCCGCTCGTCTCTTCAAGCGCTGCTCGACCAGGCCCATTTCCTCTTCAAGACGGCCGGTCTTCTCCCTTATAGAGGTCGCACGCTCCTCCAGCTCCATCCGCTCCCGCCCCAGCCGCTCCAGCCTGCTTCCCAGCTCTGATTTTTCCGCCTCCAGCCTCTCCTCCAAGGCCGCCTGCATCTTCTTTTCACCTGCCAGTGATTCGAGGAGCGACTCCTTGCGGTTGACCGCCTCCTTCTTTCTAAACCGCGCCTCTCTCAGCCCGGCCGTCTCCTCGTCCTTTTCCTGGAGCTCCAGGGACATTCTTTCAATATCGGCTTGGCGTGAAGCGAGCCTGGAAGCCAGCCCGCTCTCCTCGGCGGTCAAGGCCTCGGTGGAGCGCACACGCTTCCCGGCCTCTTCCTTGAACTCGGCGTAGGCATTGGCATGAAGGGTAAGCTCGAGTTCCTGGATCTCTTCGCTGAGCTTCTTGTATCGCCTGGCCTTGGCCGCCTGGCGCTTGAGGGAACGCATCTGCCGCTCCACCTCGCTGAGGATGTCCTCCACCCTCTGGAGGTTGGCACGGGTGAGCTCCACCTTTCTGCGGGACTCGTCCACCTTCCTCCGATACTTGGTGATCCCGGCCGCCTCTTCCAGCATCGCCCGGGTCTCCTCAGGCTTCTGCTCGATGATGCTGCTTATGCGGCCCTGGCCTATGATGGAGTAGGCCTTATTACCCAGCCCGGTGTCCATGAAGATCTCCTGGATGTCCTTGAGGCGGCAGGGCACCCTGTTGATCAGATACTCGCTCTCGCCTGAGCGGTAGAGCCTGCGGGTGATGGAAAGCTCTGTCAAGTAGTTATATTCACTGGGAAAGGAGTCGTTCATATTCTCAAAGACCAGGGATACTTCGGCCATTCCCAGGGGTTTGTACTCTCCGGCGCCGCTGAAGATAACATCCTCCATCTGCCTGCCCCTGAGCTGCCTGGCGCTCTGCTCGCCCATGGCCCACCGGATGGCGTCCACAATATTGCTCTTGCCGCAGCCGTTTGGTCCGACAATAGCGCTGATTCCTTCCGGGAGGACGATTTCCAGCCTGTCCATGAACGATTTGAACCCAAGGATGGAGACCTTCTTTATTCGCATATATCCCTCCAAAAGAACGGGACCTACGGCGCCTGCCCCTTGTCCTGATCCAAGCTCCAGCGGGGACGCCCTGCCGATGGCGCGACTCTAACAGATCAATCCGCTCGGTGCAACTGAAAAATACTATATAATGTGGAAAGTGCGGGC
>JBKHIW010000037.1:0-10299 GCA_046538465.1 Desulfobacteraceae bacterium
AAAAGCGGGTCAAACCTACGGTTATACGTAGGCGCCGGAAGAAGGTTTCCTCCGAGGCCGAGGCGAAGGCGGAGCCCGGGCTCGAAGAAAAACAGGAGGAAGCCCCCGCTGAGGAATACGAAAAAGCTGTATCCCCGAAACCGGAAAAGGAAAAAGAGCGTATTGAACAGGCTCAGCCGCCTGTTGAGGCCCAAAAGATGACTCCTGCAGAGGGCCTCGAACAGGAGGTCATGCAAGAATCGGAACGCGCGGAAGAGAAGGTGAAGCCTGAGCCCAAAAAGGAAAAGGTCTCTGTTGAACAGGAAACTTTACAAAAGAAGAAGGCAAAACCTAAAAAAGGTAAGAAAAAAGGTTTAGAAGAGCCAGCAAAAATTATAAAAATGGCTCAAGAAGGACCTCTTAAGGATATTGCAAAGAAGCAGAAGGAAGAAGAGGCCAAAGAACAAATAGAGGAGGCGCACGCGCCGGCCCCGGTTGAGCCGGTCCCGGTAGAAGTCGCGCCGCCTCCGGTTCCAACGGATGAGGAGGCCGAGCGAGAGGCCAGGAAGAAGAAAGAGAAAAAGAAGGCAGGCAAGAAGTCAGCTCTTAAACAGCGAAAGGTGGAGGTCTTTGAACGGGAGGATCTCTACAGCAAGAAAGCACCGACTCGAAAGGCCAAAAAAGGAAGCCGTAAAGGCAAGGAAACGGCGAAGCAATTTAAGCATACAGAGATCACCGTTCCCAAGGCCATTAAGCGACGGATAAAGGTGCCCGAGAGGGTCACTGTAGGCGAGCTCGCCCGGGCCATGGGTGTAAAGGTGGCCGAGGTGATTCGAAAACTGATGAGCGAGGGAGTTGTGGCCAATATCAATCAGGATTTGGACTTTAATACAGCGGCGCTGATGGCTGACGAGTTCGGCTACGAGTTGGACCTGGATGTAAGGGAAGTCGAAGAGCTGGTGGCGGAGCCGGAAGACAGGCCGGAGGACCTCAGGCCTAGGCCGCCTGTGGTGACCATAATGGGCCACGTGGATCATGGAAAAACCTCGCTGCTGGACTACATTCGAAGCTCCAACATCATCGGCGGCGAGTCAGGGGGTATTACCCAACATATTGGTGCGTACTATGTGAGCACCCCGAGCGGGGATGTGGTTTTTCTCGACACCCCTGGCCACGAGGCGTTTACGGCGATGAGGGCGAGGGGGGCCAAGGTGACTGATATCATAGTATTGGTGGTGGCGGCCGACGACGGTGTGATGCCCCAGACCAAGGAGGCGGTCAACCACGCCAGGGCCGCGGATATACCTATCATCGTGGCCATAAACAAGATGGACAAACCTGAAGCCGATCCCGAGAGAGTGAAAAGAGAGCTGGCCGAACTCGGGCTGGTTCCCGAAGACTGGAGCGGGGACACCTTGTTCACCCAAGTCTCAGCAAAGACCGGCCAAGGTGTCGACGAGCTGTTGGAGCTTCTCTCCCTTCAATCCGAGATGCTGGAGCTCAAAGCAAATCCCGATCGTTCGGCTCGAGGGACCATAATCGAGGCAAAGTTGGACAAGAGCAGGGGATCTGTGGCAACCGTACTTATCAAGAATGGGACGTTGAGACAGGGCGACTTTTTCATATGTGGGGAGAACTACGGCCGAGTAAGGGCCATGGTGAACAACCGGGGCCGGAGAATAGACACGGCCGGGCCTTCGATGCCGGTGGAGATTTACGGGATCTCCGGCGTCCCCATGGCAGGAGACGACTTCATTGTCCTCAAGGATGAGAAGACCGCCAAGCAGGTCGCTGAGTACAGACAGAACCAGAGCAAAGTGAAGGGTCCGGAAAAGAGGGGCATCGTAAGCCTGGACGACTTGTTTGATCGTATCAAGGAGGGCGATGTCAAAGAGCTCAACATCATATTGAAGGCGGATGTCCAAGGATCCATCGAGGCTATATCAGACTCACTGGTCAAGCTCTCCACGGACGAGGTAAAGCTGAAGATTATTCATTCATCCACAGGAGCGGTGACTGAGACCGATGTGATGTTGGCCTCTGCATCAGGAGCGATAATTATCGCTTTTAATGTGCGGGCCACGCCCAGGGTGACGGAAGTAGCCGAGCGGGAACAGGTGGACATACGATACTATGATGTCATCTACAACTTGATCCGCGACATTAAGGCGGCCATGTCCGGGCTTTTGGAGCCGGTATACAAGGAGAACGTCATCGGGAGAGTGGATATCAAAGAGACTTTCAATGTCCCCAAGGTGGGGACCATCGCCGGGTGTCAGGTAACAGACGGCCACGTTGTACGGAATGCGCGCGCCAGGCTTCTCAGAGACAATGTAGTAATTCATGACGGAAAAATAGGCTCCCTCAAGCGCTTTAAAGAAGACGTTAAAGAGGTACAGTCAGGCTATGAATGTGGTATAGGATTGGAAGGCTTTCAAGACATCAAGCCCGGCGACGTCTTCGAGGTATATGAGCTGGAGAAGGTCCAGCCGGAGCTGTGATACTATGGTGGTCGGCGCCCTGAGAGTTGACTTGATCCTTCACGACAACCGCTCGCTGAAGGGCAAGCGCAAGGTGGTCAAAAGCATGGTGGACCGGGTGAAGAACCGGTTCAACGTCTCGGTGGCCGAAGTGGGGTCGAACGACCTGTGGCAGAGAATCGAACTGGGCGTCTGCACTGTGGCCAATGACAGAAGGCACGTGGACTCTTCGTTGAACAACGTGCTCATGTTTCTGGAGTCCCTTCAGCTGGCAGAAATCGTGGACTCTGCCGTGGAGATAGTGAATTTTTAGACATCCCTGCCTGGAAGATATGGCGAGGCGGGGGTAAGGATCAGGATTAGAGTTGTCTGCCGGAAGACGATCTATAAGAGTCGGGGAGCAGCTCTTGAGAGAGCTGGCCGACTTGCTGGAGCACAAGGTTAGAGACCCCAGGGTCAGGCGGGTTACCCTCACCAGGGTGTCCATGAGCAACGATCTGCGTTTCGCCCGGGTTTATTACAGTGCTTTGGAGGAGGGGAGGGATCTCACCCAGGTACAGGAGGGCTTGGAGAGCGCAAAAGGGTTTATGAAAAGAGAGATCGGGGTGCGCCTGGACCTTCGCTATATTCCGGAGCTGGCATTCAGGCATGATCCCTCGCTGGAGCACGGGGAGTATATGGAGCGGCTTTTGAGGGACTTGCGTCCCGAGGGATCACTTGAAGAGGACGGGTCCGGAGAAAAATGAGGCCTATGAGGCGAGCGAATCGAAGCGGGCCTGAGGGGGTGCTGCTGGTGGACAAGGCCCCGGGAGAGACCTCTTTCGATGTGGTTCGCAAGGTCAGGAGGGCGGCTCGTACCAAGAAGGTGGGCCACGGGGGCACCCTGGACCCGTTTTCCACGGGTCTATTGGTCTTGATGTTGGGCCAGGCTACCAAGCTCTCCCCGTTCATAATGGCGGGTGACAAGAGATACCTGGCCACCATCCGTCTAGGGGTGGAAACCGATACACACGATCCCGAGGGCCGGGTGGTAAGAGAAGGTGAGGTCCCTGACCTGGATGAAGCCCGGATCCAGGAGGTCCTGAACGGGTTCCTAGGAGAGATCAGCCAAGTCCCTCCTGTGTTCTCCGCGGTCAGAGTGGACGGAGAGCGGGCCTATAAGCTGGCTCGGCAAGGGGTGGAATTCACCCTGGATGAAAGGACCGTCACTATATACGAGGCGCGGGTAAGGGCGGTGGATCTTCCCGAGTTCACAGTCGAGGTGGCGTGCAGCTCCGGGACCTACCTCCGCAGCCTGGCTTTTGATTTGGGGCGTGCCCTGGGGACGACGGCTCATTTGAGCTTCTTGCGCAGGTTGGAGAGCGGCGGGTTCCGTGTGGAAGACGCCTAGAGCTCGGAATCTCTCACCGGTTCCGAGGGGGCGGTGGGCTTGGAAGAGCACCTGATTCCGCTTTTCAGGGCCCTTCCTGCGGCGAGGCGGATAAAGGTGGATCAGGTATTGGCAAAAAAGATCAGGAACGGTTATCAACCGGCCGGCCTGGAGATGGGATTGGCGCCGGGTAACTCATTATCCGTGGACGAGACCTTGAAGGTGGTCTGCGGCGACGATTTGGTGGCGGTTGCCAAAGTGATACCGAGCCCGGTAGGGCAGGGCGGGCGACCCAGAATCATGAGGGTTTTCAACTGAGCCGTAGGGCTCGACTATGATGCTATCCATGCACAAGGAGGTATAAAAGTGGTGTTTACGTCAGAAGCCAAGAAAGAGATAATTGATCGGTTCCGGCTCCACGATAAGGACACGGGATCACCTGAGGTTCAGATCGCCCTGCTCACGAGCCGAATCACGTCTTTGAACGACCATTTCAAGACGCATAAAAAGGATCATCATTCGAGGCGCGGACTGCTCAAGCTGGTCGGACAGAGGCGAAGGCTTCTAAACTATCTTAAAAAGACTGATGTCAAACGGTATCAGAATTTAATCAAGGAGCTGGGAATTCGAAAGTAATGTTTACCCGGGATTGACCGGGGAGGGCGGTTCCACTTCAGCTTCCATAAAGAAAAAAAGGATATAACTATGATTAAAAGCAGCTCTATTGAAATAAACGGTCAGACCCTTCACGTGGAGACCGGCCGTATTGCCCGGCAGGCGAGCGGAGCCGTGGTGGTCACCATGGGCGAGACCGTGGTCCTGGTAACAGTTGTTGGAACAGACGAGGTCAGAGAAGGCATTGACTTTCTCCCTCTGACTGTTGAGTACCGGGAGATGTCCTACGCCGCTGGAAGGTTCCCAGGGAACTACTTCCGCCGGGACATGGGAAGACCCAGCGAAAGAGAGACACTGGTATCCAGGCTGATCGACCGGCCTCTCCGCCCCCTGTTCCCGGAAAACTACTTTTTTGAGACCCAGCTGATGGCGAGTGTACTGTCCACGGACAAAGAGAACGACGCGGATGTGCTGGCTATAGTGGGGGCCTCGGCCGCTCTTGAAGTCTCAGACATACCGTTTCAGGGCCCTATTGGAGCGGTGCGTGTCGGACGCGTAAACGGTGAACTGATTGCTAATCCCACCGTGTCGCAATTGGCCGAGAGCGACATGGAGGTTATCGTGGCCGGGAACCGCTCCGCCGTGGTGATGGTCGAAGGCGGGGCCGAGTTTGTCTCCGAGCAAGAAATGACGGACGCCATACTCTTCGGGCATCAGGCCCTCCAGCCATTGCTGGATATGCAGGAGGAGATCAGAAAGGCAGTAGGAAAGCCAAAAAGACAGCTTGGCCCTATTGAGCATGACACGGATTTTCAGGGCAGAGTGGCCGAGAAGGCCGAAGACGGGCTAAAGCAAGTGATCACCACACAGGACAAAAAGGAGCGACAGGAAAAAAGGCGGCTGCTCACCCAGGAAGTCCTACAGGCCCTGGCACACGATTATGAGGGACGGGAGGGTGAGATTCGGAATTTGCTGCACGAGCTGGAAAAGGACATGGTCCGTAGGTTGGTGCTCGAGGAAAAACGCCGCATAGACGGCCGGTCCTTCACCGATGTTCGGAACATCGAGTGCATGGTCGGGGTGCTTCCCCGCGTGCACGGCTCCGCCCTGTTTACCAGAGGGGAGACTCAAGCCCTGGTGCTCACCACGCTCGGAACCGAGACTGATTCACAGAAGATCGAGTCTATACACGGTGACGTTTTTAGGCGGTTTTTATTCCATTACAATTTCCCTCCCTACTCCGTGGGAGAGGCAAAGCGGCCGGGAGGGCCGGGTCGCAGGGAGATAGGACACGGGGCGTTGGCGCGGAGGGCTCTATTGCCTGTAGTGCCGGAGGAGGAGTCGTTTCAGTATACCCTGAGGGTGGTTTCAGAGATCCTGGAGTCGAACGGCTCATCGTCCATGGCCAGTGTGTGCGGAGGGTCGATGTCCATGATGGACGCCGGGGTGCCGCTAAAGGCCGCGGTGGCCGGAGTAGCCATGGGGCTTATGTCAGACGGACGGGAACTCGCGGTCTTGACCGACATAATCGGCGATGAGGACCATTTCGGGGACATGGACTTCAAAGTAGCCGGGACCAGGGAGGGAATCACCGCCATCCAGATGGACATCAAGATCGACGGCATAACAAGGGCGGTCTTCGAAAAGGCCCTGGAGCAGGCAAGGCAGGCCAGGATGCATATCCTGGACAAAATGGGGGAGGCCATACCTAAACCCAGGACCTCTATCTCCCAGTACGCCCCGATCATAACCACGCTGCAGATTCACCCGGAGAAGATCCGCACCATAATCGGTCCGGGCGGTCGGACGATCCGTGAGATCACTTCAGCCACAGATACCCGCATAGAGGTGGATGATTCGGGCAAGGTGATGATTTCGGCATCAGACGGGGAGAGTTCCAAGGCGGCGATTGACATGATTCACAAGCTGATTCAGGAGGCCGAGGTGGGGAGCCTTTACCTGGGCAAGGTGCGGAAGATAATGGATTTCGGCGCCTTTGTGGAAATACTTCCCGGCACAGACGGTCTGGTTCATATTTCCCAGCTGGACAACCAGAGGGTCAACAAGGTCACCGACGTGCTGAAGGAAGGTGACGAGGTCCTGGTCAAGGTTATCGATATAGACAAAAACGGCCGTATCGCGCTTTCCAGGAAGGCGGCACTCGGGGAGAGCGTCGAAGATGCATCATAAGACGGTGCTGGAAAACGGGGTCAAATTACTCTCCGAGAAAATCCCCCATTCCAGATCAGTCTCATTGGGTATATGGATCGGCGTGGGCTCGAGAGACGAGCACGCCGAGGTTAGCGGCGTCTCCCACTTCATCGAGCACATGGTGTTTAAGGGGACCAGCAGGCGCAGCAGCCTGGACATAGCCAGGGAGCTCGACGCAGTGGGAGGCCTGTCCAACGCCTTCACCAGCAAGGAGAACACCTGCCTGCACGCCAGGGTCCTGGATCGCGACTTCAAGAGGCTCGCCGACATCCTCTCAGACCTTTTCCTCAATTCCGTTTTTGATGAGGCCGAGATGGACCGTGAAAGGCAGGTGATCCTCCAGGAGATCAGCATGGTGGAGGATACGCCTGAGGACCTCATCCACCTGCTCTTATCCGAGGCCTGTTGGCCGGATCATCCGCTGGGCATGTCGATTCTGGGATCCGGAGAGACGGTTTCGTCAATGGGTAAGGATCTGTTGGTCGATTTCTTTCACCGGCTCTACACGCCTGACAGGATGATTATAGCCGCTGCAGGCAATGTGGATCATCAGGAGTTGGAGGCCTTTTTTCGCCCCCTTTTCGAGCCCTTGAAAAACGGGGGCGGAATCCCCACGGCCCAGGCCCCGCCGGTAAGGCCGGGAGTCTTTTGTAGGGAAAGGGCACTGGAGCAGGTCCACGTTTGTCTGGCGGGGAGGGGGCCGAGCCTCTCCAGCGGGGACAGGCTGGCCGGAGCCCTACTAAACGCCCTGCTTGGAGGTAACATGAGCTCCAGGCTGTTCCAAGAGATCAGGGAGAGGCGCGGGTTGGCTTACTCGGTGTACTCTTTCGTCTCTTCCTACCTTGATACAGGCCTTTTGGGGATCTACCTGGGCACTGATCCGAGATGGGTCAACCGCGCCCTCGAAGTGATCAACCGGGAGATCTCGCGCATCCTTGAAGGCGATGTTCCGCGGGAAGAGTTGGAGATGATGCGGGAATACCTCACAGGCGGAATCCTTCTCGGCGCTGAAAGCGGAGACAACCGCATGATGCGGCTTGCAAAGAACGAATATGTATTCAACCGTTATATAAGTTATGATGAATTGATAGAAAATCTGAAAAAGGTTGAAGTTGACGACATCGTGCGCGTGGCTGAGACGTGCTTCAAGACCGGGGATGTGGCCCTGGTCACCCTGGGCCCGACAGACCGGGACAGCTTAAAAGAAGATTTTCTGTTGTTTCATTGAGTGGAAACCATGTCCTCTTTTCAGATCAATGAGGTGGTTCGTGTAGAGGTCAAGCGTCTCTCAGGATCTGAAGACATCCCTATGCCCGCTTACGAGACTGAGGGCTCAGCCGGAATGGATCTGAGAGCGGCGGTGCAGGAGGATACGGTAATACCGCCCGGGCAGATCGCCTTGATCCCCACGGGTATTGCAGTGGCTCTGCCGCGTGGATATGAGGGACAAGTCAGGCCGAGGAGCGGCCTGGCCCTCGCCCATGGCGTGGGCATGGTGAACGCGCCCGGTACGATTGATTCGGACTACCGCGGGGAGATCAGGATCATATTGATCAACTGGGGCAAGGGCGATTTCACTGTGAAGAGGGGGGATCGCATAGCCCAAATGGTGATCGGCAGGGTGTTCAGGGCGGAGTTCGAGGTGGTGGAGGACCTGGGATCCACTACTAGGGGAGAGAGAGGATTCGGTCACAGTGGGGTGGTTTGATGCGGTTTTCGGTCTTGGCCTCGGGGAGCAGCGGCAATTCGCTCTACGTCGAGTCTCACCACAGCAGGGTCATAGTGGATGCGGGGTTGAGCTGCAGGGAGATACTGAGGCGGCTCCTGGAGATCGGTATTGATCCGGACACCATAGATGCCGTGATAGTCACCCATGAGCATCTCGATCACATAAGGGGGGTGGGCCCACTTTCCAGACGGCTGGGGGTGCCGGTCTTCATAAATCAAGCCACCTTCAGGCGGGGTCTCCGCACATTGGGCGATATATCCAGGCCGGTCATGATTCAAACCGGTGAAGAATTTACGTTAAGAGACCTTTCCATAGAGACTTTTACAAAATGCCATGACGCAGCTGACCCCATGGGACTGGTGCTCGGGTGTAACGGGGCTCGTATGGGATTGATCACCGATCTGGGAAGGAGCACCAAGCTGGTTCAGACAAGGCTCCAGGGCTGCCGGGCGCTGGTGATGGAGTTCAACCACGATCCCTACATGCTGGAAAACGGCGCCTATCCTCTCAAAGTGAAGAGGCGCATAAAGGGGCCTGACGGGCATTTATCGAACCAGCAGGCTGTGGAATTGCTCAGGGCGTTGGCCCACGAGGATCTGGGCATGGTCGTGCCGGCCCATCTCAGCGCGGAGAACAATCTGCCCGAAATGGCAGTTAAGGCTGCAGGGCAGGCCTTGATCGGTTGCGGCCTTTCCCGCTCGAACGTCGTGGTCAGTTCTCCCGGTGAGCCTACCCCCTTGTTCCGTTTATAGTCCAGCCCCTTCAGGGCTAGGATTTTTCCAATGCATCCAGGCCAAGCTGGGTCATTTTCCCGGTCAATGTATTGCGGTGTATGCCCAGGCGCTTGGCCGCCTCCTTACGGTTGCCGTTGACGCTCTCCAGGACCCTTCCGATATATTGACGTTCAAAGCCGCGGACCGCATCTTTTAGGGGGGCTTGAGGCTTGTTCTCGCGGGGGTAGGCAATATTGCGGGGGAGGTCCTTTGCAGTCACCTCGGGCTTGCGGACCACTGCGCAGAGCCGCTGGACCAGGTTTTCGAGCTCCCTGATGTTGCCCGGCCAGTCGTACTCCACCAAAGCCTCCAGTGCATCAGGCGAGAAACGCAGCGGATCCGCGCCCTCTTTGCTTCGATAAAGCTTCAGAAAATGATCGAGAAGCAGCGGAATGTCAGACCTTCGCTCCCTGAGCGGCGGTAGATGGAGAGGGAATACGTTCAGGCGGAAGAAAAGGTCTTCCCTGAATTTTTCCAGGCGTATGAGTTGTTCCAGATCCTTGTTGCATGAGGCCAGAAACCGCACGTTCACCTTCTTGACCTTGTTGCTTCCCAAGCGCTCGATCTCCTTTTCTTGTATCACCCGCAGGAGCTTGGCCTGCAGGTTGAGATCCAGCGAGTCTATGTCGTCCAGGAAGACCGTTCCCCCTTCGGCGAGCTCGATTTTGCCGGGAAGAGATGTGGTTGCACCGGTGAAGGCGCCTTTGTTTCGGCCGAAGAGCTCGCTTTCCATCAGCGCGGTGGGCACGGCCGCGCAGTTAACCACTATAAACGGAGCCTCCCGGCGAGGGCTGCGGTTATGGATGGCACGTGCCACCAACTCCTTGCCTGTTCCGCTTTCGCCTTGTATGAGTACTGAGCCGCCGCTCCGGGCCACCGCCGAGAGGAGCTTGAAGACTTTCTCCATGGCCTTGCTTGCGGCCACCATCCCCTCAAAGCGATACCCGGCGCTTTTTCCGTCGTTGTTATCTTTGAGGATATCAGGCAAAGTGCGTGATTCGAGGGCCTTGTGGATTATTTCCAGCACGTTTTTCACTACAAACGGCTTTACCACATAATCATGCGCGCCGGCTTTGATTGCCTGAACAGCGGTCTCCAGGTCCCGCAGTGCGGTCACCATAACAACGGTCGCATCGGGCCTCA
>JBKHIW010000038.1:0-10207 GCA_046538465.1 Desulfobacteraceae bacterium
CTTCCTCCGAAAGACGCTTTTTTTTCACCCCCCTGAATTGTCATCCTTAACACGCGGAAACAGGTGAGCGTTTACGCGGCCTAGTCGATTCCCCGCCGCCGCCTCCCTCCCCTCTTCCGGGAGCTCCAGCAGGGCCTGAAAGGCCTTCATGGAAAGCTCTCCAGAGGCGGTTGCCAGGCGGATCCACTCCGGGGCGATGGCAAGGGCTCGGTATGCCTCCAGGGTGCCTTTTCTGCTGCTCAGGCCGAGTGGTATCAGGAAATCGGAAGAAGGCACCTGCTCCGGGAAAAATGCCTCCAGGGCCTTTAAAGCCAAGGCCTTTTCGACATGGTTCAACCCCCTGGTCGCCAGGTTGTCATAAAGCGCCACGAGAAAGATTTGTTCTTTGCTCAGGCCTGCGGCCCCCAAGTCTCTGCAGGTGCATTCCTGATACCCCAGCTCCTTGACTATACTCAGCCTCCGATGGCCGCACACTACTTCCCACGCCCCGCCCTCCCGTGAAATCACCAACGGGAGGTTGATAAGACCTGCCGTTTGGATTGACCTCTTAAGCGCATCCGGAGCCGGGCCGAAGCTGATGCAAAAGGGCCCTTCAAAAATACGGACCTTGTCCAGGCCCAGCTTGAGCTCCGGTAATCCGCTGCACTCGGCGGGCAAACTCATATTCTCCTCCGAGAACTCCTCAGAAAAGTTCCGGTACCACCATCCAGGCTATGGACCAGCTCCCCGAGTCGCCGCGCACCAGACATACCACCCCGCCTTGCTTGAAATCCGCCACTCCGGCCTCCTGGTCCCCGGCGGCCAGCAGGGAGGCGAGTCGATCCAGGTGGGGCAGATGTCCCACCAGCATCCTGTCCTCTTCCTGCTCCGCTATTGAGGATATGAAAGAGGCCGGGTCGTCCAGCGGCCCCAGACCGCTTCTCGGCTCCGCCGCTGCACCCGGATTGACCCTCTCGACCAGGAGCTCGGCGGTCTGCGCCGCCCTTGTCTTGCCGCTGTGCTCTACCCTGGGGACCCTGATCCCGGCCTGGCGGAGAAAATTAGCAACTCTTTCCACCTCTCGCCGGCCCTCATCGGAAAGGGGCCTGTCCGGATCCTGCTCCTTGGGCACGGGCCTTCCATGCTGAACCAGGTAAAGCCGCATGAAATATTCCTCCTTTCCCTGCTTGCTTAGGTGCATGTTAAATCTCAACATGTTATAATAATATATTATTGTCAATCATTCCGTCCCGATCCCGCCCGGCCGTCTCGGACTCGGCACCGGGGTGAAATCATGAAGGTGCGATCCATACTTGCGGTACTCTGCCTGATCGCCTTTTTTTCCACTGCCCTGGGCGGCTATCTCTACTATGCCTTGCTCAGGGACTCCGCCCTGAAAGAGGTTGAGCGGCAGTCAATATCCAGGGCCGAGACCATAAGCAGCTTTTTTTCCACCTATCTCCAGGAGAATCTGAAGCCGCTGAGGGCCATGGCGGGTTTGGAGGAGCTGAAAGCCGCCCTGGACTCCCCTGAGGACCCTGATCTGATCCGCAGGGCCAACCGGATTTTGGATCTCTTCCAGTGGGCCCTGCGGGCCGAGGTCTGTTATTTGATGGACAGCAGCGGCCTTACCATTGCCTCCAGCAACCGGGATGAACCCGACAGCTTCGTAGGTGAAAACTATGCCTTCAGGCCCTACTTCAGGCGGGCCGCCAGGGGTGAGACATCGGTTTACATGGCCTTGGGGGTGACCTCCGGCAAGCGGGGGCTGTACTACGGCCACCCCATTTACAGCGACGCCCCGCTGCCTAATGCCATAGGTGTTGTTGTGGTGAAGGCCACCATTGAACCGTTGGAACAGGAATTCTCCCGAGAAGACAGCGGAATAGTGGTCCTGACCGATCCCCAGGGCATGATTTTCGCCTCCAGCCGTCCGGAGTGGGTGTTTCATCTTCTATGGCGCATCCCGGAAAGGCAGAAAGAAGAGATAGCCGCCTCCAGGCAATTCGGTGACGGACCCATGGACTGGGTGGGGCTTCAAGCAACCAGAGGGGGACGGGCGGTGGACTCGGATGGACGCCGCTATCTCATGCATCGAATGAAGGTCTCCCGGGTGCCGGGATGGGAGCTCATATATCTCGGCGATTTGGACCTTTACATGGAGCGTGTATCCCATCCCTTGACAAGGATCGGCGGATACCTGGTCATGGCCTTGTGTGTGTTGGTGGGGGTTACCGTGTTCCTCCTGTTCAGGAAGGCCAGCCATGAGATCGCCCAGCGCAGACTGGCCGAAGACGCCCTGCGGCAGAGCGAGGAGACAGCAATGGCCCTGCTCAACGCCCCCACTGACAGCGCCCTTCTCCTGGACCGGGACGGGTGCATACTTGCAGCCAACCAAAGTGCAGCACAAGGATTCGGGCTGTCTTCCGAGGGCCTCGTAGGCGGATCTATCTTTGAACGCTTTCACCCGGAGACAGCCCGCAAGGAGCAGGCGCGGCTGGAACAGGTCCTCTTTTCAGGAAGCCCTTTGCGTTATGAGGAAAAACGCGGTGGCAGGACGTTCGACACCAATCTCTACCCGGTATATGACGGCAGCGGCAAGGTAGTCAGAGTAGCCATTTTCAGCCGGGACATTACCGAGCGCAAGCGCACCGAAGAAGAGCTGAAAAAGGCCAAGGAGGAACTCGGCCGCTACTCCAGGGAGCTGGAGCGGCAGGTGAGGCAGAGGAGCGCTGAGATAAACAGTATCCTGGAAAATACGCCCGCCGTGGTCTACGTAAAGGATCGGCAACTGAGATACGTAATGGTGGGGAGCCGTTTCGAGCGCCTCTTTAGGCTCAAGGGCGAAGACATCCAGGGTCGAACCGACCACGATATATTCCCTTCACCCTTGGCCGATACCTTCAGAGAGAACGACCTCAGAGTACTCAAGGAAAAGGACTCCGTCCAAGTGGAGGAGGAAGTCCCTCAGGAAGACGGGATACATACTTATCTCTCGGTGAAATTCCCTTTGAAGGATGAAAAGGGGAGTATAAGGGCCATGTGCGGAATATCTACGGATATTACTCCGTTGAAGCAGGCCCGGGATCAGCTGCGGGGGCTGTCCGGACGAGTCATGGAAAGCCAGGAGCAGGAGCGCGCGGTTCTGGCCCGGGAGCTTCACGACGAGCTGGGTCAGCTCCTGACTGCGCTTCGCATGGATGCGGCGTGGCTCCGGACCCACCTGAGCATCAAGGACGAGCCTGCAGGGCAAAGGGCTTCGGCCATGTGTGATCTTATTGACAGGACGATCGACGAAGTCAGAGGGCTCGCAATCAGACTCCGCCCCGGGGTTTTGGACGACCTGGGGCTCTTGGATGCATTGGAGTGGTACACCGGGGAGTTCGAGAGGCGCTCCGGCGTGGCCTGCGTCTTCAGAAACAAAGGCGTCCCCCCCATCAGGGGAATCCCGGCGACAGCGGCCTACCGCATAGCGCAGGAGGCGCTGACCAATGTTGCGCGCCATGCAGGGGCCGGCAGGGTGGAGGTGGACTTGTGCAGGGAGGGATCCATGCTCCTCCTTTCGGTTACGGACAATGGGGTGGGATTCGACACCGCCAGGCTCTCCGGTATGGACTGTCTGGGAATCGCCGGCATGAGGGAAAGAGCCGGCCTGGTGGGAGGAGTCTTGGAAATTGATTCCAAGTCCGGCGCAGGAACACGAGTACTGTTCCGGGTCCCCATAGACGGTCTTGGAGTGGGAGGATAACCATATGGAAATAATTAAAATATTGTTAGCTGATGATCATAATATAGTAAGAGATGGATTAAAACGTATAATAGAAGAAAGCGGTGATATCAAAGTAGTTGCAGAGGCAGGCGACGGAACAGAGGCGTTACAACAAGTTGAAGAATTCTTGCCTGATGTAGCTGTGATAGATATCTCCATGCCTGGAATGGACGGCTTGGAAGTCATATCCCGACTCCACTCAGCCCGTCCTGACCTCCCGATCCTGGTGCTCACCATGCATGAGGAGGAGCAGTACGTGGTGCGCGCCATCGCCTCCGGCGCCATGGGGTATGTGACCAAGCGTTCGGCCTCTGAAGAGCTCGTCCAGGCGATAAGGAAGGTGCACACAGGAGCCAGATACCTTACCGACTCCGCCGCTGAGTCCCTGGCTGTGCGGATGGCGAGAGGGAAAAACGGTCTGAGCCCGTTGGACTCCCTGTCCAACCGCGAGATCCAAGTCCTGAGACGACTGGCGATGGGACAGACCAATCGAGAAATAGCCGAGGCCTACTTTCTCAGCACAAAGACCGTGGATACTTACCGCTCCAGGCTCCTCAAGAAGCTCAACCTCAGAAACAATGCTGATTTATCACGTTTCGCCATTCAAAACCGGCTGATCGACCCATAACACCCCCGCCCGGCCCCTTAGAGGTTGTGAGAATATTTTTTACATGAAAATCAAAATCATTCCTAGTTGCTCTCGTCGTCTTTTCTAGTTAGTATATCTATAATTCAGCCGGTCCCGGGAAATTCACAGGTCCGCAGACAACCACTGAACCCGTTTGAGTCGCCCCGGGGCGCCGGCTCGCGGATGTCCAATCCAACCACCCTCACCCATACTCCCGAAAGGAGGTCAGCCATGAAGAGTAGAAGGTTCATGATGACGGTCATGAGCATTGTTGCGGTCTTGGGACTCTTAGCCTCAGGAAGCGCACTGGCTGCGTCCAAAATAGTGATAGGCCATCCGGCCTGCCTGTCCGGCAAATATGCAAAGGCCGGAGAACAGGCCGTGGGAGGAATCAAGGCCTGCGTTGACTGGGTGAACAATGTCCACGGCGGGGTGATGCTGGAAGGGAAAAGAGTCCCCCTCGAGTACAAGTACTACGACTGCGAATCCAAAAAGGAAGCAGTGACCAGTCTCATCGCCAGGCTGGTTACGGTGGACAAGGTCAATGTGATCTTTGCCCCCTACAGCTCAGGCCTCACCCTAAGGGGAGCTCCTGTAGCGGAAAGCCATCAAATGCTCTACATGGACCATGGCGGGGCCAACAATAGGATCTTCGAGCAGGGTTTCAAGTATGCAGTCCAGACCATCGGCCCTGCCAGCAGCTACCATCAGGGGACCCTGGACATGATCAACGAGATCGACCCTGAGGCAAAGAAAGTAGCCCTTGCTTACGAGGACTCCGAGTTCGCCAAGATGGTCATGGAAGGGGCTAAGGAGCATGCCGAAAAATTGGGGTTCGAAATAGTGTTCGAGCGCACCTACCCCAAGGGAGTGACCGATATGACCCCACTGCTTTCCGCCCTCAAGTCAGCCAATCCCGATTTCATCCTGGGTGGAGGGCATTTCGAGGACGGCCAGCTCTTCAACAGGCAGATGGCGGATCTTGATCTGGATGTAAAGGCCCTTTCCCTGATTGCAGCGGCCACACTGCCCGCCTTTTACGAGGCCTTGGGCGACATGGCGGAGGGCGTCATGGGGCCGAGTCACTGGGAGTACGGCGTTACTTATTCACAGGAGGCGGCCAAGGAAGCAGGACTTCCTTGGATCGGTCCGGGACAAGACGAATTTGTGGACCTGTTCAAGACGGCCGCGGGCAAGGACATGATTCCGGACTATCACGCGGCCGAGGCCGGCGCCCAGGTCCTGGCATACGTCCTGGCCGTGGAAAATGCGGATTCCATCGCCTCGGACAAGGTAAGGGCCGCCCTGGGCGATCTTGAGTTCATGAGCTTTTACGGCGGATGGGATATCGACGAGACCGGTTTGCAGGTCGGACACACCATGGTCGATGTCCAGTGGCAGGACGGAGAGAGGGTCATAGTGTGGCCCGAGGAGGCCCAGACCGGAAGGCCCTGTTATCCCATGCCGACGTTCGCGGAAAAGGCCAAGGGAGCAGTGGCGACTCCCAAGTGAACCGAGGCCGCCCGGATCTTCCTCATTGCTCCCCGACGGGCCCCCCCGCCGGGGAAAATGACCACCAGTACGAAAAGGGTTCGGCATGATTTACGAACAACTGGCCGGCAATCTGCTCCAGGGCCTTATTCTGGGAGCCGTTTACGGGATGGCCACTATGGGGCTTAGTCTGATATTCGGCGTCCTCAAGGTGGTGAACGTGGGCCACGGGGCCTTTATCATGGTGGGCGCGTTCATCGCCCTGTGGTTTTTTACGGCCATGGGCATTAACCCCATCCTGGCCGTGCCCGTGGCATTCGGCGTGGGCCTGGTCCTGGGGCTGGTTTTCTATCATGCCGCCATAAAGCGCCTTATTCATGCCCCTGAGCTGGCCACCCTCTTGGCCACCTTCTCTATTGGAATCCTACTGGAAGAAGTCATAAAGCTGATTTTCGGCTCCGAGTTCCGAGGCTACAACTGGGGAGTGGGAAAGTTGAGCCTGGGGGTGACCGTACTACCCTACTCCAAGCTCTACGCCTGTCTGGGAAGCCTGCTTATCGCCGTTCTTCTGTATCTCTGGTTCAACAAGACCCGGGCCGGAACGGCCATGCGAAGCGTAGTCGAGGACAGCGAGGGAGCCAGGGTCTGCGGGGTGAATGTCGGGTCGGTCTACGCCTGGAGTTTCGCCCTGGGCATAGGCTTGACAGTAGCCAGCGGCGTGCTCCTTACCATGTTCATACCCGTAGGAATCAATCCGTACATGGGAAGCGCCTACACCCTGAAGGCCTTTGTAATAGCGGTGCTCGGAGGCCTCGCCTCCCCGTACGGGGCCTTTTTCGGCGGTCTGGTATTCGGACTGATCGAAAACGGATCCTACACTGTGTTTGCCTTTATTCCCGGGGTGGAGCCATTTGCGCTCACGCGCTTTCTATCGTTCGTGATCCTGCTGGCCATTCTCCTGATCAGGCCCACAGGACTGCTGAGGGGAAAATGAAGAGAGAAACAGGCAGCTACTTCCCTCTGATCCCGGTCTTCGCCTTTTACCTGGCGATCTTCCTGATAGGTAAAAATATGCCCGGAATGTGGCAGTTGATGGCCATGCTGCTCTTTTATTGTGCCATGGGGCAGGCCTTCAACATCTTCCTGGGTATGACAGGATATGTCGACTTCGGGTACGTGGCCTTCATGGGCGTGGGGACCTACGGCATGGCCCTGACCATAATCCACCTGTCTCAATACCAAGGTTTGGGTTATGCCGCGCTGGCAATAGGTTTTCTCATGGCCGTCCTGTTTTCCACCATCCTATCCCTCGCAGTTGGTGCGGTGGCCCTTAGATTGAGGGGGGCCTACTTCGCCATTGCCACCATTGGCGTGAATGAGGGGTTTCGATACCTCATAGAGGGGGCCAGGATCTGGAACGGCTCCGAAGGCCTGATTTTTATGGCCGATCTAAACCGGCTCCTGGGTCGCGAGGCGGCAAGCGCTGTGGCCACCTTTTGGTCGGACGTCTTGATCCTGATAATAGCCGCGGCCGCTGCAGTAATCACCCTGGTTTATATGAGGAGCAAGATAGGATATGCCCTCACCGCCCTCAGGGAGGATGAAGACGCGGCCAAGGTCATGGGTATAAATGTTACCAAATTCAAGATCATCGCCTTTATCACCAGCGCAAGCTTTGCCGGGATGGTTGGCGCCGCCTCCTGGGCGCTCAAGACCCCGTACGTATTTCCCCCGGAGGTCTTTGAGATCCATTACACCATAGAGGCCATCATAATCGTGCTCCTGGGCGGTGCAGGGACGCTCCTTGGGCCTGTAGCAGGGGGGGTGATATACGGCTTGAGCAAGTATTACCTGTCCATTTTTCTTCCTGGAATTCAACTACTGATATTCGCCCCTATTATTTTGGTGATCATCGTCCTCTTCCCTGAAGGTGTGGTGGGAATGGTCAAAAAGAGGCTCAGGACTTCGAGACTGAGCCGATTCATAGTATAAGGTGAGAGAGAAATGGCTCTTCTTAAGCTGGAAGGAGTTACCAAGCGGTTCGGCGGCCTGATCGCAGTGAACAGCGTGAGCCTCGAGGTAGGGGCCGGTGAATTCCTGGGCATTGTAGGCCCCAATGGAAGCGGCAAAACCACTCTTTTCAATGTGATAAATGGGGTGTTTTATCCCGAAGAAGGAAGTGTATTCTTCCATGACAAGGACATAACCAGGCTTCCTCCATACAAGAGGGCGCCGCTCGGCATTGCCAGGACCTTTCAGATACCCAGGCCCTTTGCCTCGGCCTCGGTAAGGGAGAATGTGGCCGTGGGCGCCATGTTCGGCAGCAAGGGACTGGAGGTGAATGTTGCCGAATCCCTGGACATGGCCGACCTGATAATGGAGAGGGTCGGACTGCTCGCGCATCGTGACAAACAAGCGGGAACACTTACTCCTGTAGAGAAGAAGCTGATGGAAATCGCCAGGGCCTTGGCTATGAAGCCGAGACTTCTCCTGATGGACGAGGCCATGGCAGGCATGCACCCGAGCGACATAGACAACATGGTGGGGCTCGTCAAGTCGGTTGCCAAACAGGAAGGCATCGCAGTGGTGGCCATGGTGGAGCATATAATGAGGGCGGTGGTGGGGATGGCCGAGAAGGTAATTGTATTGGACCAGGGCTCCAAGATAGTGGATGCGCCCACCAAGGAGGCCCTGGAGGACCCCAGAGTGATAGAAGTCTATTTGGGACACCCTCCCGAGGAGTAAAGACATGCTCAGCGTCAAGGACCTGGAATCCGGCTACGGCCCTATGCAGGTGCTTTGGAAACCCGGCCTGGAGGCGAGACAGGGCGCCATTACCTCGCTCCTAGGTCCAAACGGTGCGGGCAAAAGCACGTTCCTTGCTACGGTCTTCGGGTCGGTACAACCATGGAGAGGGACGGTTCGGTATCATGGACAGGATGTGACTGAAACGCCCACCCATAGGAAAGTCGATATGGGGCTGGCCTTGGTGCCGGAAGGCAGACACCTCTTCCCCGGCATGACGGTTTACGAGAACCTGGCCATGGGGGCGTATTTGAAAAGGGCCCTTGTCCGCAAAGAAGAAAGCTTGAAACTGGTTTACAGGCTCTTCCCCAGGCTGGAAGAACGGCAGTGGCAGAGGGCCGGATCCCTGAGCGGGGGGGAGCAGCAGATGGTCACCATCGCCCGGGCCTTGATGACCAACCCTGAGCTGATAATGCTGGACGAACCCAGCCAGGGGCTTGCCCCTCTGTTGGCGCGCGAAGTATTTGAGACCATCAGCAAGATGAAAAACGAGATAGGCCTCACCGTGCTCCTCATCGAGCAGAACGCAGAGGCATCTCTGAACGCGGCTGATTATGTCTACGTAATGCACGAGGGTATGATCAAGGCCGAAGGGACTCCCAAGGAAATCAAGGGATCCGCCGAAATCAGAGAGGCCTACCTGGGGATTTGATCTCCGGATCCGCTCAGCCGCGGTTGCTTCCAGCACTGTCCACCCGAGAGAGTTTCCCGTCTTGCATTGGAGCCTTTCCGGACGCTGAAGTCCGCGGTTTTTTCCAATATTCCATTGACACCTGCGACCCAGGAGATATAAATGCAACACAGCATATTGGGAGGGACATCATGACAGATCCGTTTCTGGAACAGGGGCCGAAGAACCCGATCAAGATTCAGGACAACACCTTCCGCGACGGCCACCAGTCACTGTTGGCTACACGCATGCGGACCGAGGATATGCTCCCCATAGCCGAGAGGATGGATAAAGTTGGTTTTTGGGCCATGGAGGTCTGGGGAGGAGCGACCTTTGACGCCATGCATCGATTTTTGGCCGAGGACCCTTTTGAGAGAATCAGGACGCTCAGACAATATATCAAGAAGACCCCTTTTTCCATGCTACTCAGGGGCCAAAACCTGGTCGGCTACCGCAATTATGCAGACGACGTGGCAAGGCTGTTTGTGGACAAGGCATGTGAGGCCGGAATCGATGTGTTCCGCGTCTTTGACGCCCTCAACGATTTCAGAAACTTTAAGACAGTCGTTGAGCGGATCAAGGCCAATGAAAAGCACTTCCAGGGCACTATCTGCTATTCCCTAACCGAGCGCAGGATGGGTGGAGACGTCTTTAACCTGGATTACTACCGGGCCAAGGCGCAGGAGATACAGGAAATGGGGGCCGACTCTCTCTGCCTGAAGGACATGGCCGGTATTATGAGCCCGTTCGACATCGCCAAGCTGGTTACCGAGCTGAAGAAGCAGGTCAGCATCCCCATTCATCTGCACACGCACTACACCAGCGGCATGGCCTCCATGGTGTATCTGGAGGCCGTCAAGGCGGG
>JBKHIW010000039.1:0-9841 GCA_046538465.1 Desulfobacteraceae bacterium
GCCCTCGTGAACCGCAGTGAAGATGTCTCTTACCTCTGAGGCGTCGCCGATCACCTCCATATCCGGCACCATGGACCGAATCTCCTCTCCGGGCCCCGGGGAAGCCAGGAGGCCGGAAGCCAGGATCACTGTCTGAAAGGCATCCACAGACTTTGGCGCCCCTTCCTGCTCCATTTCCACCGAGTCATCATGAAACGCCTTGACCGTTGTCCTGGGCATCAGGGTGACATTGCTCATCTCAGAGATGCGCTTGAGCGCCAGATTGCGGGTGATCATCTCCATATTGCTGCCTAAGGGGTCAGTCCTCTTGGTGGCGGTTACTTCAAAGCCCTGGCCGCCGAGCATCTCGGTTATCTCCAGGCCGATCCTTCCCGCGCCTATCACCAAGACCCTGGGGCCTTGGACCTTGCGCTCCCCCCGGAAGAACTCCACTGAAGTCAGGACATATCGGTCTTCCAGCCCGGGGATCTCTGGGATATTCTGGACGCCCCCGCCGACCGCCCAGACCAGAAGCTCAGGCCCCAACTTTCGTATCAAGTCCTGGTCCACCTCGGTCTCCAGCATGAGGTCCGCGCCCGAATCCTCCACCGCCCTCTTCAGGGATTCCAGGCAGTCCTTCATTTCCGCCTTTCCCGGGGACCTCCAGGCCAGATCGAACTGCCCTCCCAGCCGCCCGGAGCGCTCGGCCAGGGTGACCTTGTGCCCCCGCCGGGTCAGGTAGAGCGCGGCGCTCATCCCCGCCGGTCCTCCTCCCGCCACCAAGACGCTCCTCGGCTTTGGCGAGGGACCGAATTCGGGCAGGCCGAGCTCCGGGTTCAAGTTGCAGCCCAGGGGCTCGCCGCTCTTCAAGCGGTGGAGACAGCCCTGAAGGCAGTAGCCGCAGCTGAAAACCGACCGATCACGGCCGTCCGCCCATTTGGCGATCAGGTCCGGATCGGAAAGGAGCGGCCTTCCCACGGCCGCGAGATTCGCAAGGCCCTCGTCGACCAGGCGCTTTACGCGCTCCGCCCTTCCCATACGACCCGCCGCGATCACTGGAAGCAGGGTCTCGCTTCGCACCCATTCCAGGGCCTCCCATTGAGGCCTCTCAGGGAGGCTCCCGTGATGGAAATACCAAGGCGGGCTGAAGCAGGAGCTTCCCATCCCCACGTGGACTGCTGCGACCCCCTGCTCCTCGGCCAAATCCAGGAGCTGTGCCGCATCCTCCCTGGGAACGCCGAACTCCGGGGACATCTCGTCACCCGAGACCCTAAGTACCACTGGCAGCCCCGGAGCCCCGCGGCTCACCGCGGACAAGACCTCACGGGCAAAAAGCAGGCGGTCCTGCCCGTAGCGATCCTCGCGGTTGTTGATCTTCGGGTTCAGGAATTGAGACACCAGGTAACCGTGTCCGCCCTGGACCTCGATAAAGTCGAACCCGGCTTGAGCGGCCTTGCTGGCCGCCTCGGCAAATCCTTCCACTATTGCTGCTGTCTCCTCTTCGGTCAGGGCCTGGGCCTCCTGTCCGCTCGCCGCGCAGGTCAAGGGCGAGGGGGCCTTGGGCGGCTCCTTGGAGGCCATGGGATTGGCCGCCGCACCGGCGTGATTGAGGTGGAGGGCTGCGAACCGCCCCTTGTCGTGAACCGCCTCCACGATCTTCCTCAACTGCTCAGCGCTCCCCGGAAGGTGAATAGAGAGCTGCTTCGGGTGCTCCCTTCCCCCTGCAGTCACCGCTGCAGGCTCCAGTATCACCAGACCCGGGCCGTTCTCCGCTATCCGGCTGTAAAAATGCACCTGACGGTCGGTAACCGTACCGTCCGGCAGGCCGTAGCCGGTCTTGATGGGGGGGAAAACAAAACGATTGGGCAGATCAAGCCCTCCCATTTTGAATTCTTCGAACATGACCTTTTCCATGGTCCACCTCCTAATAATCCTTGTCTTCAGGTCGCTCAATCAATTCAGGGCCTCTTGGGACGACCCTCCCAGCCCGATCAAGAGGCGGGGAGCGGCTTCCGTTCCGCCGGCAAGACCCCGGGGGTTCGGCGTTCCCGGAAAGGGGCTCAAAGGAGCGTCTCCAGGGTGCGGGCCAAGACCTCAGCCGGCTGCAGCCCGGTGAAGCGCTCCACCTCCTCCCCGTCTTTTAGGACCACCAGCGTGGGCAGGGCCTTGATCCTATAATCCCGGGCCAAGGCCGCCTGCTCCTCCACGTTGATGATCTCTATGCGCGCCTTGCTCCGAAGCCGGGCAGCGACTTTGTCCAGGATCCTCTGCTGCTCCCGGCAAGGAGCCGACCAGGGTACGCAAAACCAGGCAAGGGCGACTCTACCGCCCACACCGCCTTCATGTCGGTCTTCAAACGAACCCCCTGGTGGTGCAATCACCTTATCCACCTCCCTGCTGTAAGGACCTTGTCCCGTTGCCCGGCATCATTTTCCAATTAAGCCCTATCAAAAAGCATTCCGCTGCCGCGCACCAGAGGCCGCTCTCATACAGCAGCCGAGAGAAAATAGATCAACTATTTGTATTAACTGAATAATTTCAAAAAGCCCCTTCATGTTCGAAAAACGCCGAATCCCTGTTGACAGGAACCAAAGCGTTCCCTAAAATGCCTAAAGTAACGGTTTGTAGCGCAACGGTAACGTTGATAGGGTGTTTATCCGCGACCAATTCCGCTGCCGAGGGAAGGGAGAAAGGTTTCAGAATGGATAGTCAACACCGCGACACCCTGGATCCGGAGTTCGCCTCACTGCTTCTCGATTCCATGGCCGACGGCGTCTTCACCCTGGATCAAGACGGCCGTATAACCACATGGAACCGGTCCATGGAAAGGATCACCGGCTACACGGCTGAAGAGGCCCGGGGGCAGCGCTGCACCCTGCTCAACTTCAACCGCTGCTTCGCCCGGCGATGCCCGGCCGGAATCTGGGAATGCGGCATTTACAAGCACGGGGCCATCGACTCCAGCGAGTGCTTTCTACGGAACAAGCAAGGGCTGGACGTACCTGTAGTCAAGAGCGCACGGCTGGTAAAGGACGAAAACGGCTCGGTCAAGGGGGTCGTGGAGACGGTGACCGACCTGACCGAGCTTAGGGAGGCCAGGCAGAGGGCCGAGGAAGCAGCGCGCCGGCTGGGGGAGTTCAACCGCCTGGAAAACATAATCGGCAGGAGCACGGCCATGCAGGATGTGTTTTCATCCATCCGGGCCGCAGCCGAGAGCGAGGCCACGGTGTTGCTCCAGGGCGAGAGCGGGACCGGTAAAGAGCTGGTGGCAGGGGCCATTCATTTTAACAGCGACAGGAGGCACGGCCCCTTTATACCGGTCAACTGCAGCGCCCTTCCTGAATCCCTTTTGGAGAGCGAGCTTTTCGGCCACGCCAAGGGCGCCTTCACCGGTGCGCTTCGGAGCCGCAAGGGCCGCTTTGAAGAGGCCGACGGCGGCACCATCTTCCTGGACGAGGTGGCGGATATAACGCCCTATGTCCAGGTCAGGCTCCTCAGGGTCCTCCAGGAGCGGGAGATCGAGCGCGTGGGTGAGTCCCTCAAAAGGCCCATAGACATCCGCGTGATCGCGGCCACCAACAAGGACCTCTATCACATGGTCCAAAGGGGCGAGTTCCGGGAGGACTTATTCTACCGGCTCAAGGTCTTTCCCATCCAGCTGCCCCCTCTCCGGGAGCGCAAGGAGGACATCCCGCTCCTGATCAGCCACTTCGTGGAGGAGCAAAACCGAAAGACGGGCAAAGAGATCAGGGGCTTTTCCCATTCGGCCATGCGCATCCTCATGGACTATCCCTTCCCCGGCAACGTAAGGGAGCTGGAAAACGCCGTGGAGCACGCCTTTGTACTCTGCTCCGGGGATACGGCGGACCTTTTCGACCTGCCCATGGAGATCCGCAGGCTCGCCTACCGGCCCGCTCCCCCAGAGGCCCGTTCCTCCCCTGATCCGGCCGCCACTCCCAGGGGCGCAGTATCCAGGGAGTCTCTGCTGGAGCTCCTGGAGGCGTGCAACTGGAACAAGGCCGAAGTAGGACGCGTCCTGGGCAAGAGCCGGACCGCAGTATGGAAGCACATGAAGAAGTGGAACATCCCCATGAAAAGACCCAAAGAGATCGACGCTGGATTGGAAGGACGGGAAGTCCTATGAACAGAACTCAGGAATTGAGAAACCTCAAGCTGAGGGCCGACCGGCTCCAGGCCCGCTTGCACGCCTTGGACCTTAAGCTCGGCAAAACCATACCACGCCCCACTCCCGGGAGCGCCCGCGCGCTTGTGGACGAGTCCTCCTGCCTGGCCTGCGCCTCTTGTGAAGCCGTCTGCCCGACCGGGGCCGTCAAGGTGGCTGAGACCGCTCATGTGGACCAGGCAAGATGTCTGGGTTGCGGTCGTTGTGTGGAGGCGTGCCCGGCCGGTGCCGTCTCCCTCGTTTCATACCCCATGTCAACCCGTACGGATTTCAGTACTCTACAGAAGCCGCCCTCCTCACTCCGGGGTCCTGGGGCTCAACGCGGACGGCGCTCACCTTGAACTCCGGGATCTTGGCTATGGGGTCGCAGACCGAGCTGGTCAGCATATTGGCCGGGCTCTCCCCGAAGTGTATGGGCATGAAAAGGACCCCCTTTCGCACGGTGCGGGTCAACCTCACCGGGGCCTCGGTGCTGCCCCTTCGGGAGGTGAGGACAACCCAGTCCCCCTGCCCCAGGCCCATGCGACGGGCGTCTTCAGGGTGCATGTCCACGCAGCCGTACCTCTGCTCGGCATCGAGGTGCGGTGAGATGCGGGTCATGGTGCCGGTGTGATAGTGGGAGAAGACGCGGCCCGTAGTGAGAAAGAACGGGTAGTCGTCGTCCGGAAGCTCGGCCGGGTCCTTGTAGTCTATGGCCTGGAAAGCGGCCCTTCCTCCGGGTCTGGGGAATGACTCCTTGTGGAGAAAGGGCGTCCCCGGGTGGTCCTTGGAAGGACAGGGCCACTGCATCCCGTCGATCCTCAGTCGATCGTAGGTCATGCCCCCATAAGACGCAGTAAGCCGGGCCATCTCGTCGAACACCGCCTCAGGGCCGTCGTATTCCATGGGGCAGCCCATGGCCCGGGCCAGCCGGCAAATGATGTCCCAGTCAGGCAGGGAATCGCCCACCGGCTCTATGGCCTTCCTTATCCTCATACACCTCCGCTCCGAGTTGGTGAAGGTGCCGTCCTTCTCCGCGGACGAGGCCGCGGGCAGGACCACGTGGGCTCCTTGGGCGGTTTCTGAGAGAAACAGGTCCTGCACCACCAGGAGATCCAGGCGACGGATGGCCTCGTGGAGATGATTCCAGTCCGGGTCGCTCAGATTGGGATTCTCGCCGATTACGTAGAGCGCCTTGAGCTTTCCATCCATCATGGCCGGGACCATATCCGATATGGTAAGGCCGGGCTTCTCAGGCACCTTGACTCCCCATGCCTCGGAGAACCGGCGGTTCTCTTCGGGGTCGGAGACCGGCTTGTACCCGGGAAGCACGTTGGGCAGCCCGCCCATGTCGCACGCTCCCTGGACGTTGTTCTGGCCCCGGAGGGGGTTCACCCCGCCGCCCTTTACCCCGACGTTTCCGCAGAGGAGCGCCAGGTTGCAGCAAGACTTGACGTTGTCCACACCGGTTGCATGCTGGGTTATCCCCATGGCATAGAGGAGCGAGGACGGCCGGTTCCTGGCGTAGAGCTCGGCCAGGCGCTCCAGGTCTCTTGCAGGCACTCCGGTCACCGCCTCCACGCGGTCCGGCGACCACGGCTCCACGGCCTTCTTGAATTCCTCGAACCCCTCGGTCCTATCCGCGATATAGCCTTTGTCCTCCCAGCCTTTTTCCAGGATCACGTGCATCATGCCGTTCAGCAGGGCCACATCGCTTCCCAGACGGTGATTGACCGCCAGGTCCGCGAAACGGCCGAGCTGGATGTTCCGCGGATCGGCCACGATCAGTTTGGCGCCCTTTTCCTTGGCCCTGAAGATGCGGCGGGCGATCAGCGGGTGGCACTCGGTGGTGTTGGACCCGATTACAAAGATGCAGCCCGCCTCCTCGATCTCCGCGATCGAGTTTGTCATGGCCCCGCTTCCGAATGCGGCGGCAAGACCTGCCACCGTGGAGGCGTGTCAGAGCCGAGCGCAATGGTCCACATTGTTGGTGCCTATGGCCGCCCGGGCGAACTTCTGCGCCAGGTAGTTCTCCTCATTGGTCATCTTGGCCGAGACCAGGACCCCCACGCTGTCCGGGCCGTGCTCCTTGATTATCTCTTTCAGCCGCTCTGCGGTGAAGGCCACGGCCTCGTCCCAGTCGGTCTTCATGAACCGCCCTGACACCTTGACCATGGGCGAGGTAAGGCGCATATCACTGGTGACGTATTCGTGGAGGTTCCACCCCTTGATGCAGAGCTTACCCTGGTTCACCGGGTGGGTCTTCAAGGGAAAGGTGCCGGTGAGCTTTCCGTCCATCACTTCAAAGAGAACCCCGCAGCCGGTCCCGCAGTAGGAGCAGACCGAGGGTATGAGTTCATAAGACATGTGATCCTCCATTTTCTCAAAAGCGGGCCTTCATCGGCCTACGCAGCCCCGGCCATCGGCCTCGGCTCGAGCGTGACTTCCCCGCCGATCTCGCTGAAGGGCGAGGCCTCATCGCTTTCCCCTGCCCTGTAATCAAACACGTCCTTAACGATGTCGTTGACCTTGCGGTAGAGCGTCCTCAGCGGGATGTCCATCGGGCAGGCGTCCTCGCAAAGGCCGCAGTCAATACACCGTCCGGCCATATGCACCGCCCGCACCAGGTGAAACAACGGGATCTCGGGAGGCACCGCTCCGGTCTCCACCAGATCCGGGTGCTCCAGGCTGCATTCCTCGCAGAAGCAGACCGGGCAGATGTTCCGGCATCCGTAGCACTTGATGCACTTCTGGAACTCATACATCCACCGGTCGAACCGTTCACCCGGCTCATAGGACTCCAGGGCCTCCAGGTCCAGGTTCCCGTCTATGCCCGCCTGCCTCTTATAAAAACCGGTCTTCCTAGGCTCCAGGTAGGTGCAGTCGCTGTGCTCCTTGAGGCCCGAAGGACAGCAGCCCAGGGGCAGGGGATGCACCTTTTCCGGGTCCAGCCTGTTCCACAAGGCCAATACGTTCAGGGCCCTTTGATTGCAGTCCCGGGCGAGTATACCGATGACCAGATCAGGATGGGCCCCTGCTATACGCTCGGCCATTTTTTCCAACGGATAGCGCGCCTCTCCCGCAATCAGGTCCCGGGCCTCTTCCGGCCGCTCCTTTTCAAAGCAGAAGGGGATAGGATGCCCGTCCACCTCCTTGTATGCCAGGAGTACATCCACTCTGCCCTGCTCCAGCCAGGAAACCGCTTCACTCTTTAAATCCATAGGTCACTTCCCTCCGGCCGCACGGCGCTCCGAGTCGTTCTCCCCGGTCCGACCCTCTGAAATTCGCGGCTCGGTGCGGGCGCCGTATACAGGCCTCGGTCCCAGAAAGGCCTTGACCTTGTCTGCAAACTCGTTGATCGGGCTGGGCCCCAAGGCCTTGAGTCTCTCGGTGAAATCGGTCACCACCTGAACAAACTTCTGGGCCTCTGCAGATGAAATCCACTCCAGATGAAGCCGTCCTTTCAGCCCGACAAAGTCCAGCAGCTCCTGGAGAAAGGTCATTCGCTTGATGGTCATGTAATTACCGTACAGGTAATGGCAGTCGCCGATGTGTCACCCGCCCACCAGGACCCCGTCCGCGCCGCTCTGAAGCGCGCGGAGCACGTGGTGAGGGGAGACGGTGGCCGAGCACATGACCCGAATGGCCCGCACATTGGGCGGGTAGCTCATACGGCTCACCCCGGCGAGATCCGCTGCGCCGTAAGCGCACCAGTTGCAGATGAAGGCGACGATCTTGGGTTCAAAGCTTTCCGTGGTCATATGAGACTCCTTGCGTCCCTCAGCCTGTGAGGGCGCTTTTGATTTGGGCATAGAGCTGTCGGTTGTCGAATCCTTTGAGCCTCGGCGCCTCCGAGGGACAAGCGGCCGCACACGCCCCACAGCCCTTGCAAAGGGCCGGGTTCACCACCGCAATGCCCTGCGCCTGGTCAAGGGTTATGGCCCCATAGGGGCATACCTCGATGCATCCGCCGCAGCCGGAGCAAAGCGCCGGCTCAATGTAGGTCACCACCCCGCTCAGGGTGATCGTGTCCCTGGTGAGGTAGGTCAAGGCACGGGCGGCGGCGGCTCGAGCCTGGGCCGTACACTCGTCCAGGGGCTTGGGGTAGTGGGCCATGCCGCAGAGAAAGATCCCGTCCCCGGCAAAGTCCACCGGCCTGAGCTTCTGGTGTGCCTCGAGGAGCCACCCGTCCCCGTCCACGGGGACCTTGAAGAGCCTGGTAAGCTCCGTATTGTCCCTGGCCGCCACCGCCGAGGCAAGGACCAGGAGGTCGGCATTCACGCCCAGCCGCCTACCCAGCACAGCGTCGTTGAACTCTATTCGAACCATATCTCCGTTTTCCCTGACCTCGGGCGGGGCCTCGGGATCATATGGGAAGAAAAGCACCCCTAAGGCCCGGGCCTCCTGGTACAAGCGTTCACGCTTCCCATAGGCCCGGATGTCTCGATAGAACACATAGACCGAGGTCTCGGGATTCCTTTTCTTTAGCTCCACCGCGTTCCTGAGCGTATGGGTGCAGCATACCTTGGAGCAATAGGGCCGGTTTTCATCGCGGGACCCAACGCACTGTATGAAGGCCGCGGTCTGGATGCCTCCCAGGCGCCGGTCGTCGTCTATGAAAAGGCCGTCCAGCTCGGTATTGGTCAGCACCGCGGGGTGCTTTCCATAGAGATAGCTATCCGGCCTGGCTTCTACAGCGCCTGTTGCCAGGATCACCACCCCGTGATCCACGAGCTCCGTGCCGCCCTCGGACTCAAGCTCGGTACGGAAGTTCCCCACAAACCCCTCTGCGCTTCGAATGTTGGTTCCCAGGTGGAGGGTGATGTTGCGGTGCCCGCTCACCTCCTCGGTCAGTTCGGCCAGATAGGACTTTACATCCCCTCCGTCCCAGGTCTTGTAAAGGTTGAGTGCGTGCCCCCCCAGGTGATCAGACCTTTCCACCAGATGCACCGGACATCCCTGAGCGGCCAAGGAGAGGGCCGCGCTCATTCCGGCCGGGCCTCCGCCCACCACCAGGGCCGCCCTGTGGACAGGCAGGTCGGTCTCCTTCAGGGGATCGAGGAGCGAGGCCTTGGCCACGGCCATCCGTACCAGGTCCTTGGCCTTTTGAGTGGCCGCCTCCGGATCGCCGGCATGCACCCAGGAGTCATGATTCCTGATATTGGCCATCTCCACCAGGTACTTGTTCAGGCCCGCACTGGTAAGCGTCTCCTGGAAAAGGGCCTCGTGGGTGCGCGGCGTGCAGGCCGCCACCACCACCCTATTGAGGCCCTGGGTGCGGATCACCTCGGCCATCTTGTCCTGGGTGTCCTGGGAGCAGGTAAACAGGTTCTCCTCCACATAAGCCACGTGAGGGAGCCGCCTGGCGTATTCGGCCACCTCTGGCACGTTCACCACCCCGCCGATATTGACCCCGCAGTTGCACACGAAGACCCCGATCTTCGGCCGCTCCCGGGATACGTCCCTCTCCTCCACGGTCTCTTTGACCCTGGTGCAGGTGTGCCTGGCCCCGGCGATCTTTTCGGTCGCTGCGCAGGCCGCGGCGCTCGCCTCCATTACGGACTGGGGGATGTCCTTGGGCCCGGAAAAGGCCCCGCACGCATAGATCCCCGGCCGGGACGTGGCCACCGGAAAAAACGGATCACCCCCGGCGAACCCGTCCTTGTCCAGGTCCACACCCAGTCTGCCGGCCAGCCCCAC
>JBKHIW010000040.1:0-9794 GCA_046538465.1 Desulfobacteraceae bacterium
CCTCCAGGATATAGCAAACCTCGCCGGGGCCCGAACCCCGGGACTTTCGGAAAGGATGGGAAGGCTTCACTTCTCTCCGGCCCAGGGCTTCATGAAGGGCTTCATGGACCTCGTCTTCTCCCACCAAGACCGGTTCTACCTCCTGGACTGGAAGTCCAACTACCTCGGCCCCACGCTGGAGCACTACTCACCGGCCCGCACCGCCTCGGCCATGGCCCAGGGCCTCTATCCACTGCAATACCTGCTCTACACCCTGGCGCTCCACCGCCATCTCTCCCTCCGCATCCCGGACTACCGCTACGAGACCCACTTCGGTGGAGTCTTCTATGTATTCCTACGCGGGGTGGATCCCTCCAAGGGACCGGGCTGGGGCGTCTACAGCGACCGCCCCGACCCCGAGCTCCTCCGCCGCCTCGAAACCACCCTCCTTCGGGTCCCATAGCCCGCAACCGCACTCCCGTGGCCCGCGAGGAAGACGGTCAGAGCCATTTCGGCGGCAGATCCCGGGCGCCTTCCAATTGCATGGGAACGCACATCATGGTAGCCGTCCCATAGGCCAGGAGCCTCTCTCCCTGATCAACCACCCTTGCCTCACCCAGACCCAGGGACTTTCCCAGCTTGATGGACCGGCCCCTGGCTATCAACTTCCCCTCCCGGGCAGGCGCAAGATAGTTCAACTTTATCTCCACAGTGGTAAGACCGACCTCGTCCTCCACCTGCGAGAAAACCGCCCAGAACGCCGCAGCATCCACAATCGATGCGAATACACCTCCGTGGACCATTCCATAAGGCTGGAGATGCTTTTCTCCAAGATCGATCGCCATCAACGATCCCCCCCATGACAAATCTTCCAGCCTAATGGACAAGAGCTCCAAATAAGGCGCGCGGTTGACCAATCCGGCCACCGCCCTCACATACTCCGGATTCACCCTGCGATCAGTCATATTCTCACCTCAAATCCCGGTTTCATCCTTCGGCCCCAGCCTACGGGCGCCCCATTCCGGTTCCACATAGCATAGGGCATCTCCATGAAGGGCATAATACGCCATGTCCCGGGCGTATGGAAACCCTTCTTCACATACGAGACAGGCGGCCTTGGTTACCCATAGGGAGGCGAGGGTTCACAGCCCCGGGCACTTGGCATACCGGTCGAGGAAATCCTCGATCAGCCCCTCCTTGGTGATGGTCCCGGGATCGCGAGGTTTGCACTCCTTGCCCGGCATGACCACCTGTACGCGCCATTCTTTGTGCTCTCCGGGGCTCACGATCTGAGGGAATGCGAACATCCCGCGGTGGAGTCGCACCTCGCGCACCGTGTAATAAAACTCCCTGGAGTCGTTGCGGTAGACAGAGAGGGTTATCTGGTAAGGCTCGCGGTCAATCCGCGCCACCACGTCCGGATGGCTCGCCCGGAGCTCCTGCTCGAGCTCGCGGAAGGCGGGAAGCACTACCTCGTTGAAAAAGGCGTCCAGCCGCCTGCGGCGCTCTTCCTTGGATTCATGCCTCGAACCCTCTTTCCCGGGGCCCTGCTTCTTGGTGACCAGGTCCTGGAGCTTTCCCTTCCAACTATTCATGGTAAGTCTCCTTGTGCCCGAGAAGTCCCCTCAGGGGATCCTTCGCCTGCGGCCGGCTCTTCGGCCGGGGCGCCCTGCCTGGCATAGCTCCTGTAGGGGACGGCTCTCAGGCCTCTTGCCAGGCTGTAGCATATCAAGAGCATGATCACGCAAAAGGGAAGGGCCGTGGTAATAACAGCGGTTTGAAGCGCCATCAGGCCGCCGGCGACGAGCAGCACGGCGGCCACCGCCCCTTCGGTGAGCGCCCAGAATATCCGCTGCCATACCGGGGGATGGGGGTTCCCTCCGGATGTCAGGATGTCTATCACCAACGAGCCTGAATCCGACGACGTGATGAAAAATGTGGCCACCACCACCGTAGCCAGGACCACGGTGACTCCTGAAAAGGGAAGGTTCTCCAGCAAGGCGAAGAGAGCCGTGGGCATGTTTTCCGAGACCGCGGCCGCAATGCCACCGCTGCCGAAGAGCTCCATGTGAATGGCCGTATTGCCGAATACCGTCATCCACAGAAAGGTGAGGAGGGTGGGCACCAGCAGCACGCCCCCTATGAACTGGCGTATGGTTCGCCCCCTGGAAACGCGCGCAATAAACATCCCTACGAAAGGGGACCACGAAATCCACCATCCCCAGTAAAACAGGGTCCACTGCTTTTTCCATTCCATCCCTTCGTAGGCGTTGGTCTGAAAGGTCATCCCCGGGAGCTCCTGGAGATAGCGGCCGATTCCCTGGACCAAGGAGCCGAGGAGAAATACGGTGGGGCCGGCCGCGAGGACAAAGAGGAGCAACACCATGCCGAAAAAAAGATTCATGGTGCTCAATCTTCGTATCCCCTTGTCCAGGCCCGAGACCACGGAAAAAGTGGCCGCAGCCGTGATGACGGCGATCAGAAGCAGTTGATTGGTCTGGGATTGCGAGACGAACCCCAGGTAGTCCAATCCCGCATTGACCTGCTTTACACCCAGCCCCAGGGACGTGGCCACCCCGAACAGGGTGCCGAAGACCGCCAGGATCTCCACAGTGTTTCCCGCCCCGCCGTAGATCCTCTCCCCTAAGATGGGATAAAGAGTGGAGCGTATTGAAAGGGGCAGGTCATAGCGGTAGGCGAAAAAGGCCAGGGAAAGGCCCACCACAATATATACGGCCCAGGCATGGAGGCCCCAGTGAAAGAAGGTGATAACCAGGGCCTGCCGAGCCGCCGCCTCGGTCCCACCAGTGCCCACGGGCGGCTCGGCGAAGTGGAGCACGGGCTCGGCCACGCTGTAGAAAAGGAGGCCGATCCCCATGCCGGCGCTGAAGAGCATGGCAAACCAGCTAAGATTGCTGAATTCAGGCCGGTTGTGATCTTTTCCCAGCCGTATCCTGCCGTAGGGGGTCACAAAGAGCCATACCACGAAAAACAGAAAGAATCCCACCCCAAGGATGTAAAACCAGCCGAAGTTGAGAGCGATACCGTCCTGCAGGAGCTCAAAGAAATGATTCACGGGTTCTGTTAAGACAGCCCCCAAAAACAGAAAGCAAATGATAATCACCGCTGAGATGAAAAACACATAGGGATTTACCTTCATACGGCTCCCAGGCCCTTCAGAGGTTTTTTGCGTGCGGATTAACGCTGAGAACAGGCACCGGTGATGATTTCACCACCCTGTCGACGACCGAGCCGAAAACCACCTTTTCCAGGCCGCGCCTGCCGTGAGTCCCCATTATCACCATTGAGACGCCTTCATCTTTAATGTGTCGGAGTATCTCCCCGGCAGGGTCCCCAACCACCACTTTGACCGGGCCCAGCCGCACGCCTTCTCCAAGGTGCTCCTTGCAGAAAGACTTCACCTTCACCTCGGCCTTGTGGATCAGGGAGGATTGATCGTCCAGGTGAACCGGATCCATGCCGTAAGGCACTCCCCAGTACCCTGGATCCGGGATAACATGGAGCACGTGGATCTCGGCCTCGAACTTCCGGGCCATGAGCTCCACCCAAGGGGCTATTTCCTCGCTGAGAGCGACAAGCTCCATTGGGAAAAGTATTTTTTGTACGTCAGCCATGCCGCCTCCTTTCCTTTTAACTGTAAATCATATATTTAATATTTATTTTAAACACCTTCGCCCCTCCAGTAAATAGGGGCGGGACTGTATTTTTGTTGGTTCAACAGCAGCCCCGGCAGTGCTCACTGAGTCTCTGTTTTTCCACGCAAGCGGTCCATGTTATCTTGTTGTCGGTTGAAAACAGAAGCTCGGATGATATGATTCAATGACATTCTTAATTCCCCCTGAGGTGATTACAGCCCGATATGGAAAAGCCGCCCTTTTGGAAGGTAAAGCCCCTGGAGCAGATGAGTCGCTCGGAGTGGGAGGCTGTCTGCGACGGCTGCGGCAACTGCTGCCTGGAGAAGGTGGAGGATGAGGAAAGCGGCGAAATAAGTGTAATCCCGGTTGCATGCGAGTACCTGGATACCAAGACCGGCCGCTGTCTGGTCTATCCCGACCGGATGCTGGTAAACAGCGAGTGCATCATCCTCACCCCGGAGAGTCTGAGGGAGATCCCGTGGCTGCCGGAGACATGTGCCTACAGGCTGCTCATGGAAGGTCGGGATCTCCCGGATTGGCATCCCCTGGTCTCGGGCAGCCCGGAGACTATACACGAGGCGGGGATCTCGGTCCGCGGCCGCGTGGTGTCAGGGGCGTACATCCACCCTGACGAGCTTCAAAAAAAGGCGGCCCGCAGCAAGCGAAGGGCGATGAAACAAAGGGACAAAGTATTATGAGTCTGACGAGAGACCACCGCCGTGGAGCCGAGCTCCTCGGGACCCTGGACCTGAAATTCGCCGAGCTCGTGGAGGAGCTCTCCGGGGACGCCGCCTCTCCCGGCCTCTTTCTGGGAGCGGGGCTTGCGGGCAGGGCCACCCGCGAGGGGCATGTCTGCCTGGATCTTGCAAGGGCAGGCGAGCTTGCAGGAGGCGACCAGGACCTTCCCTCCCCCGAGGTCTGGGCTGAAGAGCTCAAGGCCTCGCCTGCAGTGGGAGAGCCCGGTGCGTTCACGCCCCTGGTACTGGACGAATTCAACAGGCTCTATCTGCATCGCTACTGGACTTACCAGGATATCGTCAGCCGCTGGATCAAGCAAAAGGTTGCGGAGACGCGCCACGACTTGGATCCCGGGGAGCTGAGGCGGCGGGTGGAGCGGCTCTTCCCTGCACCGGCCGAGGAGGACGGAGTGGACCGGGCGCGGGTGGCTGCATGCACGGCCGCGCTCAAGTCGTTCACCGTAATCTCCGGCGGCCCGGGCACGGGCAAGACCACCACCGTGGCCGGGATCCTGGCGCTCCTGGCCGAACTCCCCCAGGACCGGCCCCCGAGGTTCGTGCTCGCCGCCCCCACCGGCAAGGCGGCAGCCAGGCTCGGCGAGGCGGTCAGGCTTACCCTGGAGCGGCTGCCCGCCACGGACGCGGCAAAGGCCTCGATCCCCGCCGCCGCGACCACCATACACCGCCTCCTGGGGACCATACGGGGTTCGTCCGAGTTCCGCCGGCACCCCGGCAGCCCCCTGCCGGTCGACGTGCTGGTAGTGGACGAGGCGTCCATGGTGGATATAGCCTTGATGGCCGCCCTGGTAAGGGCCCTCCAGCCCGAGGCCCGCCTGATTCTCCTCGGTGATCGGGACCAACTCGCCTCTGTGGAGGCGGGCGCGGTCCTGGGCGACATCTGCGGTACGGACAGGCCCAAGGGCCGAACCCCAAGATTCAGGGGGCTCCTGGAGCAGGCCTCGGGCCAAGACCTCTCCTCTGACGAGGCCGGCATCAACCCCATGTCCGATTCCGTAGTTCTCCTCCGGAAGAGCCACCGATTCGCCGAGGGGAGCGGCATCCAAGAGGTAAGCCGCGCCCTGAACCAAGGGGATCCCGACCTGACCCTGGAGCTCCTCGGCCGTCGAGGCTTCCCTGATATAGCCTGGTACGAGCTCCCCGGGACCCGGGATCTATACGAGCGCCTCCGGGCGCCTGCAGCAAGAGGGTATGAGTGGTGCGCCGGGGCCGGCGACCCTTTGGGCCCCGTCCTCGAGCGATTCTCCATACTCTGCGCCCTGAGGGAGGGGCCGTTCGGGGCCAAGGCCGTAAACCTCCTGGTCGAGCGGGCCCTGGCCGAGAAAGGAATCATAACACCCGAAGGGCGATGGTACCACGGAATGCCTATTATGGTCTCCAAAAACGACTATGAGCTGCAGCTCTTCAATGGAGACATGGGGGTGGTGATCGCCTCCTCGGAATCCGGAGTGGGGCTGCAGGCATGCTTTCCCATGCCTGACGGCACGCTCCGCCGCTTCCACCCGGTCAGGCTCCCGGAGCACGAGGCCGCCTACGCCATGACCGTTCACAAGAGCCAGGGATCTGAGTTCGACCGGGTCCTGGTGCTCCTCCCTGACCGCCCATCCCCGGTCCTCACCAGGGAGCTGCTCTATACCGCGGTCACCAGGGCAAGGCAATACGTGGAGATTTGGGCGCCCGAGGATGTTTTGAGAAGCGCGGTTTCCAGACGCACCCTGAGGAGCTCGGGGCTTGAGCAGGCCCTCTGGGGGGGGAAGAACCCGGGAACTCATGGATGAACTATATAAAATTATTGACATATCAGCAAAATCAGCCTAACTAGAGCCCATCCGAAAAAAGTGAAGTGACCCGCTCTCATGAACGCGACCGAAAAATTTAGACTGACGCCCATCGGCACCGTGCGCCGTGATGACACCGGAATCACCATCGAGATCCAGGAGGCCTTTGAAGAGGCCCTGCTGGGCCTGGAGGACTTCTCCCACCTGGTCCTTCTCTACTGGATGAACGGCAAAGACAACCCAAAGGACAGGGCGATCCGCCGGGTCCACCCCATGGCCAATCCGGCCAATCCTCTGAGGGGGGTCTTCGCCACCCGGTCCCCGGCCAGGCCCAATCCCATCGGCTTGGATGTTGCCAGGATCCTGTCCATAGAGGGTCGTCGTATCAGGGTGGACAAGACCGATGCGTTGGACGGCACCCCTCTGCTGGATATAAAGCCGTTCATTCCGCGCTCGGACGCCCGGGCCGAGGCCGCGGTCCCGGCCTGGGTCAGCCGCAACACGGGCAAGGAAGATGCTTGAGCTCAGAGGCCAGATCGAGCGCATCACGTACACCAACGAGGAAAACGGCTACACCGTGGCCCGGGTGCGGGTGAGGGGTGAGCGGGACCTGGTTACAGTAGTGGGGAACCTCATGGCCCCCACCCCTGGGGAAGAGCTCCACATGAGCGGTGAGTGGGAGGTCCACCCCCGTTACGGCCGCCAGTTCAAGGTGTCCGACTATCGATCCGCCGCGCCGGCCAGTGTCTCCGGCATACGCAAGTACCTCGGAAGCGGCCTGATAAGAGGCATAGGTCCGGTGATGGCCGCCCGCATAGTCAAGCTCTTCGGCGACAAGACCCTGGACGTGATAGAACACCGCATAGACGAGCTCTGCCGGGTGGAGGGAATCGGGGAGAAGCGCCTGGACATGATTCGGCGCGCCTGGGAGGAGCAAAAGGAGATCAGGGAAGTAATGATCTTCCTCCAGGCCCACGGGGTCAGCGCGAACTATGCGGCCAAGATCTTCAAGGAATACGGCCGGGACTCCCTGGAGATACTTCGCACCAACCCCTATCGCTTGGCAACCGACATATTCGGCATCGGATTCATTACCGCGGACAAGATCGCCGAAAAGCTGGGCTTTTCCAAAGACTCCCCGGTAAGGGTGGAGGCGGGGATACTCTATGTCCTGAACCGACTGGCCGACGAGGGACATGTCTATTATCCCATGGAGCCCCTGGTGGAAAAATGCCTGGAGACCCTGGAGGTGGCCCAAGAGGATATAGCCCGGGCCATGGAGACCATTCGGGCCGAGGGGAGGATCGTCATAGAGGACCTCCCCGGAGGCGTCAGGGCCGTCTATCTGGCCCCGTTTCACCGCGCCGAGGTCCTGCTGGCAGCGCGCTTGAAGATGCTAACGGAGGCCCCTTCGGCCGCCCGCCGGGTGGATGCTCAAAAGGCCCTGGCGTGGGTGCAGCAGCGCCTCTCCATAACCCTTGCCGAGCTCCAGGCCCGGGCGATCGCCTGCGCCCTGGAGAGCAAGGTCATGGTGATAACAGGGGGTCCGGGCACAGGAAAGACCACCATAGTGAACGCCATTATCAAGATCGCCTCCAGGATGGGAACCGGCGTACTACTGGCCGCCCCCACCGGCCGTGCGGCCAAGCGGATGAGCGAGGCAACGGGCCGCGAGGCAAAGACCATCCACCGCTTGTTGGAGTTCAGCCCGCAGCGCGGAGGATTCCAGAAAAACGAAAAGCGGCCCCTGGACTGCGGGCTCCTGGTGGTGGACGAGGCCTCCATGATCGATACCATCCTGATTCACCATCTGGTAAAAGCGGTCCCGCTCACCGCCCGCCTGATCCTGGTCGGGGACATGAATCAGCTCCCCTCGGTGGGGGCCGGAAACGTGCTCAGGGACATAATAGACTCGGGAGCAGTACCTGTGGTCACCCTTACCGAGATCTTCCGCCAGGCGAGGGAGAGCCTGATCGTGGTGAACGCGCATCGCATAAGGCAGGGCATAATACCGCCGCTCGGTCCTTCCCCTGCTGAAGCGGACTTTCACTTCCTGCACCGCGAAGACCCCGAAGACGCGGTAAAGACCATTGAGGGGCTGGTAAAGGAGCGCATACCAAGGAGCTTCGGCCTTGACCCCATGGACGACATACAGGTCCTCTCCCCTATGCACAGGGGTACTGCAGGTGCCGAGAACCTGAACACCCTGCTACAGGCGGCCCTCAACCCCGGGCGGACCGCCATAGTTAGGGGGAACCGGGAGTTCCGCATCGGAGACAAGGTGATGCAGATCCGCAACAACTATGACAAGGAGGTCTTCAACGGAGACATCGGCAGGATCCGCGCCGTGGACCCTGATACCAGGGAGGTGACCGTGGCCTTTGAGGGCCGCCCGGTCCCCTACGAGCCTCATGAGCTGGACGAGCTGGTCCTGGCCTATGCGGTATCAGTCCACAAGTCCCAGGGCTCTGAGTACCCCGCGGTGGTGATTCCGGTCCTGACCCAGCATTATATGCTGCTCCAGAGAAACCTGATTTACACCGCCGTAACCCGGGGCAAGCGGCTGGTGGTCCTGGTGGGGACTGCAAGGGCCATGGCCATCGCGGTCAAGAACGATCGTCCGGTAAACCGCTGCTCAGCGCTCAAAGAGCGCCTGGCCGGCCCGACCACATCCACTGAATAATACCGGGGATCCGCTGATCCCCGGGAATCCTCTTCCGATCCTTCAAGTATCATTCGCCGGAGAGTTCGCGGGCGCCGTCCGCCAGCAGGGACTTCAGCCGGTCCAGGGTCACCGGATAACCCTGGATGGGTATCCCCATCCAGTCCGAGTACTCCAGGAACTCCTCGGGGTGCTCGTTCATGTAGCGATCCACGTACCCTATCCCGTCCAACACGATCGCCCCGCCGGTGTGCCGGGGGAAATTCTCATTGGCCAAGCCACGGTCCCATCCCTTGAAAACATACTCCCGGAACTCGATCCAGCCCGGGACCATCCACCAGACCTTTTCCCCGCCCGCAACTTCCTGGGCGATGCGCTCCCTCTCGGCCTCGTCGGCCACCATGTCCATGCAGTGGGTGGCATTGATCCTGGCCACATTCGGGCCTTCCTCCTCGATCAGGGTCTTCATGGTCCTGGTGGGCTGATCAGCGTTGACATAGCAAAACTTCCCTCCGTAGACCACAAGCACCTTGCCTATCTTCTGCTTGGCCTTCCGAACCCGGTCCTTTAGCTGGCGCTCCAGCTCCTTGACGTCCTCGTGGAGACCCGGGGTGGTGTAAAGAATCTGCGGGCTGTCCAGGAATCCCTCCTTCCTCAAGACATTAAGCTCGAGGCTCAAGGTGCCGCAGGAGACAATGGCTATGTCTGAAAACGATACCTTCTCCATATTCGCTCCTCCTGTGCCGGGAAAAACTTCCGCTCCATCCGGCCGCTTCTCAAGAATAAACCACAATCCTCAATAGGCCGCAGCCACCCGGTAGCCCTCGTGAACCGCAGTGAAGATGTCTCTTACCTCTGAGGCGTCGCCGATCACTTCCATATCCGGCACCATTGACCGGAGCTCCTCTCCGGGCACGGGGGGAGGCAGGAGGCCGGAAGCCAGGATCACTGTCTGAAAGGCGTC
>JBKHIW010000041.1:0-9769 GCA_046538465.1 Desulfobacteraceae bacterium
GCGGCCTCGGCCCAGGACGTGGACTTTGCCGAGATGGAGCCCGGGATCCAAGAGGAGGACGAGCCTCAAGGCATGGAATTCCTGCTGGATATACCGCTGGATATAACAGTAGAGCTCGGCAGGACGCGTATGCCGATTGGGGATCTACTCAAGCTCAGCCAGGGCTCGGTGGTGGAGCTGAACAAGTTGATCAACCAGCCCCTGGACATATATGTCAACAACAAGCTCATGGCCCAGGGAGAAGTGGTGGTGGTGAACGAAAAATTCGGAGTGCGGCTGTCCCATATCATTAGCCCAGGCGAACGGGTCAAGAAGCTCTCATGAAGAACGCCGAACCGGGAGGGGCCGCCATTCCCGTGTCGATCCGGAGCGGGAGGATTATAGGGTGAGCGGAGAGCTGGCCGCCAGTGCAGTCAAGACAGTGGGCGCCCTGTTGTTGGTAGTGGGGGTGATAATATGCCTCTGCTACCTGATCAAGAGATTCAGATTCGGAGCCGCCGGAGGCAGGGCTCCGAGCATGCGTCTCTTGGGGACCCTGAGCCTGGGACCCAAGAGGTCGGTGGCCCTGGTGGAGATCATGGACCAGTGGCTGGTGTTGGGAGTGGGGGCGGACACCGTGACCCTGCTCACCAGCATGGAGCGCCCGGAGGGGGGACTTCCAGAGGCCGGCGCCCAAGGCCCGGATTTCCGCTCCATACTGAAGAGGCAAAGGAGCATGGGAGCGGGAGTCGGCCGGGCATCCGGTGAGGGCGGATAAGGATGAAAAGAGCTGCGGCCAAAATAATCGGCTCCCGCCGAGCGATCTTAGGGCTCCTTTTCCTCCTCCTGGTGGTCTTTGCCGCGCCCGCTCTTTTATGGGCGCAGGATTTCCCCCCCCTCCCCTATGTCCAGTTGGGAGTGGAGGGTGCGGAGAGACCGGAGCAGGTCTCGGTCCTCCTGCAGATCGTACTCCTCCTGACGGTCCTATCCCTGGCCCCTGCCATACTGATCATGATGACCTCGTTCACCAGGCTGGCGGTGGTCTTCTCTCTGGTTCGCCACGCCCTGGGGACCCAGCAGATGCCCCCCAATCAGATCCTCATAGGGCTGGCCCTTCTGTTGACCTTCTTTCTGATGTCCCCGGTCTACCAGGAGATAAACGACAAGGCCCTTCAACCCTATCTGACCGAGGAGATCTCTCAGGAAACCGCGGTGGAGAACGCGCTTCAACCCATAAGGCAGTTCATGTTGAAGCAGACCAGGAAAAAGGACCTCTCCCTTTTCATCAATATATCGGACTCGGAAAGGCCCTCGGAGTATGAAGATATCCCTACCACGGTCCTGATCTCGGCATTTGTCATAAGCGAGCTCAAGACCGCCTTCAGCATCGGGTTCCTTCTCTACATACCGTTTTTGGTGATCGATATGGTTGTGGCCAGCGTCCTTCTCTCCATGGGAATGATGATGCTGCCACCCTTCATGGTCTCGCTCCCCTTCAAGATGATGCTTTTTGTGTTGACCGACGGTTGGTACCTCCTGGTGGGGTCCATGGTAAGGAGCTTCTCATGAGACAGGAGACAAGAGGGTGTTTCAAGACGAGGGGAGGTATGGACGGATGACGCCGGAATATGTTGTAACCTTGGGAAGCGAGGCCATAAAGATGGTCCTCCTTCTCTCGCTGCCCCTTCTTGGAGTCGGGCTGGCGGTGGGCCTCGCCGTTGCTATCCTACAGGCCACCACCCAGGTCCAGGAGATGACCCTGTCTTTTGTACCCAAGATCGTGGCCGTGCTCCTGGCCCTGCTGGCCGCCTCGCCTTGGATGCTCAACAGGATCACCTACTTCACCAGCCATTTAATACAGAGCATCCCCCAGGTAATACGTTGACGCCCGAGGCCCGGGCCGCCCGGGGGAAGAACGAGGATCACCCATGCCCTTTGAATTGGAGGCCTTTGAGCAAATCAACGGGTTTTTCTGGGTTTTCATCCGGGTAAGCGTCTTCGTATTCTTGATGCCCCTGTTCGGCGCCCGCGGCCTCCCCGGCATCTGGAAAGCGGGCCTGTCTTTCGTGCTCGCCCTTGTCATGCTACCTGTAGTCCCCGCCCCTAAAGCCCTCCCCCTGACCGCGCCGGAATTCATCCTGGCGGTGGCAGCCGAGGTGCTCTTGGGACTCACTGCTGTCTTCGGGGTATTGGCACTCTTCGCCTCGGTTCAGCTCGCCGGACAGATAATGAGCTTTCAAATGGGCTTTTCCATGGCCAGGGCTATAGACCCGTCCACCGGGGTCCAGAGTACGGCCCTGAGCCAGTTCCTGTACCTGTTTCTAGTGCTGCTTTTCTTTGCCACAGACGGCCACCACATACTGGTGCGTGGAATCGCGGCCTCGTTTCACCTTGTCCCTCCCGGAGGAATGACCTTTCACCCGGGCCTGACTGAAGCGCTCGCCCGAATCTCGGCTGAGATGTTCTTGGCGGCGCTCAAGATAGCCGCCCCCATAATGGTGGCCTTGTTTCTCAGCAACCTCTGCCTGGGCATCGTGGCAAGGACGGTACCTCAGGTGAACATCCTCATGATCGGGTTTCCGATCAATATCGGAATCGGCATGTTTTTGTTCGGGCTGCTCCTCAGAAACCTGGCGCCTTTCCTGTCAGGACTGACCAGAGAAATGGGAACCGCCATGATGCAGCTTCTCAGAATGATGTAATCGGGGGACCCCGTGCCTGAGAGCGGATTCCAGGAAAAGACCGAGCAACCAACACCGAAGAGGCGGGAGGAGTCCAAGCAGAAGGGACGGGTCGCCAAGAGCCGGGAACTGAGCTCCATTGCAGTCCTCACCGGAGCCGTGCTCTACCTCTTCTTCCAGGGACGGGACAAGGTCCTGGAGCTCGGGGCCATAATGAAACATACCATACTCTACATCCCCTCCCTCGAGGGCTCCCATGACCTTGTCGGCTACCTACTGGAAAACGTCAAGCAGTTCCTGCTCTTGGTGCTGCCGGTCATGCTGGTTCTCTGCGTGGTGGCCGTTCTGGCCAACTACCTTCAAACAGGCATGATTTTCAGTGTCGAACCCTTGGCGCTGAAAGCGTCAAAAATAAACCCGGTATCAGGCTTCAAAAGGCTGTTCTCCAAGCGATCCCTGGTTGAGCTGGCGAAATCCATAGCCAAGCTGGTCATAGTGGGATGGGCTGCAACTAGCACTTTAATGGGAGCTTTCGATCGTTTAATGCCACTTATACACGAAGAGACAAGTCAAATAATGTCAGTATTAGGGTCGGAAGCTATGCGGGTAATGATCAAGTGCTGCTGGGTGATAACCATTCTGGCTATATTGGACTACTTTTATCAAAGGTGGGAGCATGAACAAAGCCTTAAAATGACTAAACAAGAGATAAAAGACGAGCATAAACAGACTGAAGGGGACCCCCTGGTAAAGAGCAGGATCCGTTCGATCCAGCGGGAGATGGCCCGAAGGAGGATGATGGAAGAGGTGCCCAAGGCCGACGTGATCATCACCAACCCGGTGCACCTGGCAGTGGCCCTCCGATACAACCCGGAGCGAATGCACGCCCCGGTGGTGACGGCAAAAGGGGCGGAGAGGCTGGCCGAGCGGATCAAGAAGCTCGGCCGCGAGCACGACGTTCCCGTGGTCGAGAACCGGCCCCTGGCACAGAACTTGTATCACTTGGATCTCGGCCAGGAGATCCCGGCCGAGACATACCAGGCGGTGGCCGAAATACTGGCCTATGTCTATGGGCTCAAAAACAAGAGGCCTCCGGGGCATATGTCCTCCTGAACATGAAACCGGGATCCTCTGATGAAAGAACCTCAAACGGAACCACCTGATGGATGTGATCAAACTGCCATGGAAAGGGGCTTCTGTAGGAGCCAATGTTGATATAGGCATATCCGTGGGGATAGTGGCCATCCTGATGGTCATGATAATCCCACTTCCCACGGGGCTCCTGGACCTCTTGCTGGCACTCAACATTACCGTGGCCATACTCGTCCTCCTGCTGACCATATACGCTATAAGACCTCTGGATTTTTCGGTGTTCCCATCCCTTCTGCTGGTGACCACCCTGTTTCGGCTCTCACTGAACATAGCCTCGACCAGACTGATACTCCTGAACGGGCACAGCGGCCCCCTGGCCGCCGGCCGCATAATCAAGAGTTTCGGCGCGTTTGTCGTAGGAGGGAGCCCTACCGTGGGGCTTGTGGTCTTCGTCATCCTGGTGGTGATCAACTTTGTAGTCATCACCAAGGGCGCCGGTCGGATCGCCGAAGTGGCCGCCAGGTTCACCCTGGACGCCATGCCGGGCAAGCAGATGAGCATAGACGCAGATCTCAACGCCGGACTGATAAACGAAAACGAGGCTCGCAAGCGGCGGGCGGAGATCGCCAAGGAGGCCGAATTTTACGGGGCCATGGACGGAGCCAGCAAGTTCGTGCGCGGCGACGCCATTGCCGGAATCATAATCACTCTGATCAACATCATGGGCGGCCTTGTCATCGGCGTGCTTCAGATGGGGCTTGACCTGTCCACTGCGATACAGAATTACACCCTGCTCACCATCGGCGACGGCCTGGTCTCACAGATTCCCGCCTTGGTGATCTCCACCGCGGCGGGGATCCTGGTCACCCGCGCAGGCGCTGAAGGGAACATCGGAACGGAACTCGCCCACCAGTTCGGCGTCAATCCCCGGGCGTTGATGATAGGCTCGGGCATCATCTTCTTGTTTGGCCTGGCCCCTGGAATGCCGGCGGTCCCCTTCATGCTCCTCGGAGGATCGGTCCTCCTTTTCGGCCGGGTTCTCACCGGGGCCGAGCAGAAGAGGACCGAAGAGGCCGAGGCCGAGGCAGAAAAGGAACCCGAGGAGACCGGTCCGGAACAAGTGGAGGGCCTGCTCCCGCTGGATATGCTGGAGCTGGAAATAGGCTACGGCCTCATACCCCTGGTGGACAGCACGGCTCAAGGCAATCTGCTGGAGAGGATACGATCCCTGAGGAGGCAATTCGCCCTGGAGATGGGCCTGGTCATGCCGTCTCTTCACATAAGGGATAATCTCGATCTTAAGCCCAACGAGTACGCCGTATGCATAAAGGGCAACGAGGTGGCAAGGGGCGAGGTGATGGCGGATCACCTGCTGGCCATTGACCCGGGCGACGTCAAGACCAAGGTGGAGGGAATTCCCACAAAGGACCCGGCTTTCGGTCTTCCTGCCCTGTGGATTTCCCAGGACAAAAAATCGGACGCTCAGTTCGCCGGCTATACTGTTGTGGACCCGGCCAGCGTTATAACCACCCATGTCTCAGAGGTGGTGAGGCGGGACGGATACGAATTTCTGGGACGGCAGGAGGTCCAGCGCCTCCTGGACAGGGTCTCTGAGACTAATCCCAAGGTGGTCGAGGAGCTGGTGCCCGGCCTCTTGAGCCTGGGCGCTGTACAGAAGATCTTACAGAACCTCGTGCGTGAGCAGGTCTCCATAAGAGACATGCTGACCATACTGGAGACTCTCGCCGACTATGCACCGATGACCAAGGACACCGACCTGCTCACCGAATACGTCCGCCAGCGCATTTCACGGTCCCTTATCAAGCCTTACGTAACAAAGGACAAGGTGCTCAGAGTGATCTCGGTGAGCCAGGGTCTTGAGGAATCCGTGGCAGGCGGCGTCAACCAGAGCGAGTATGGGGCGTACCTGGCACTGGATCCAGGTAGGGCCAACCGGATAATCGAAGCGGTCAAAAAGGCTGTTGAGCGGGCATCGGTGAAGCTTGACCAGCCCGTTCTACTCTGCTCCACGGCCGTGCGAAGGCACTTGAGAAAGCTTTGCGAACGCTTTCAACTACCCCTGGCGGTGCTCTCTTACAATGAGATCCCCAGCGGACTGCAGGTTGAAACCGTAGACGAGGTCCGGATGGATTAAAAATGAACATCAAAAGATTCATAGCCGACACCGCCCAGGAAGCCATGCGGCTCGCCAAGAAGGAAATGGGCTCAGAGGCCGTGGTCCTGAGGACCCGCAGCGTCCGGGTGCCCGGGGACGGAAATGGAGGGCCCAGGCGGAAAATAGAGATAACCGCGGCCGTGGACTATGATGCACCCATAGTCACTGCACAGGACGCAGGTCCCGGATCCATGACCCCCTCGGCCATGATGGAGAGGTGGGCTGCGCTGGAGGCCGAGCTGAGAGAGATAAAGACCGCCATACTGAGCGCTGATACTGAAAGGAGCCTTTCCCCGGAAGTATACTTCGACAGCTACATTCGTTCGATCTACGGACATTTCAAGTCCATGAATCTAACTCCGGAGCTCGTACAAGAGCTGATGAACGAGACCCGCCAGGGACCCAGGCCTAAAGAACAGTCCGGCTCAGCCGTGCTCCAGGAGGCCCTCTCGAGAGTGCTTCGACGCATCCGGATCTCGCGCCCAGGCGAACAAAAAGGAGAAAGAGGAATCTACGCCTTTATCGGGCCCACGGGCGTGGGCAAGACCACCACCCTGGCCAAACTCGCTGCTCTGCGGGCGGTGAAGCAGGGTGTTTCCACCGTCCTGATCACCCTGGATACCTTCAGGATCTCCGCGGTGAGCCAGCTCAGGACGTACGCGGATATCATGAATGTACCCTTGGAGGTCGCTTCGAGTGCAAACGAGCTCCACAAGGCCCTAGAGCGAAGCAGGGACGCCGACCTGGTCCTCATAGATACGGCGGGCCGCAGTCCGAATCATGAGGAAGACATCGACGAGCTCTGTCGCATGTTCAACGGACGGGAGGATATACATCACTTTTTGGTGCTCAGCGCCACCACCCAGCTGGACAGTCTCTTCAGGGCTGCGGAGAGGTTCGGGCGCCTTCCCTACAGGAGTATAATATTTACCAAGCTGGATGAGGCGGAGGACGCCTCTCACATGATCAACTTCTTGGTCTCCGGGGACAGGCCGATCTCATACTTCACCACAGGCCAGCAGGTACCGGAGGACATTGAGTCCGCCACCAAGAAGCGCCTTGCCGAACTGATGCTCGGGAAGCTGAGAGGCAAGGCGGGATTTATCAGAAACCCCGACGAGGTAGGAGAGCATGGATCAGGCAACAGGCCTAAGGTCCTTGGTAGAGGATAACATGGAGAGGCACAGGGCTGGCAACAAAGATCCCCTGGACAGGACCGCACAGAGTAAGTCCGCCGGGGGCATCCGGGTGATCTCGATCACCAGCGGCAAGGGCGGCGTTGGAAAGACGACCATCGCGGCCAACCTCGCCGTGGCCCTTTGCACGATGAACCAGAGGGTCCTTGTACTCGATGCGGATTTGGGCCTGGCGAACATGGACGTGATGCTGGGTTTGAATCCCCACTACACAATCTATCATCTCCTCAGAGGCGAAAGGGCCCTGGAGGAGATCATCGTCCAGGGGCCGGGCGGATTTCAGCTCCTCCCTGCAGCCTCAGGTATACCCGAGCTGACCGAACTGAACAGCTCACAGCGATTGGTTCTGCTCGATGAGTTGGACGCACTCAAGGACCGCTTTGACGTTTTGTTGATCGACACCGGTGCAGGCATATCTTCCAACGTCATGTACTTTAACTTTGCGGCCATGGACAAGGTCGTGGTGGTGACCAATGAACCCACATCACTCACTGACGCCTATGCCCTGATTAAGGTACTGACGGGCAAGTACAAGCAGAAGCGGTTCAAGATCCTGATAAATGCGGCCAGAAACGGCGAAGAAGCAAACCGCATCTACCGGCACCTGAGCCTGGTGGTGGACCAGTTCCTGGGGTCTCCCTCCCTGGATTACGTGGGCTGGATACCCTATGACCGGCAGATGTCCGCCGCTATCAGGAAACAGCAGACCGTAATGGAGCTGTACCCCGAAGCCGCTGCGAGCAGGCACATCCGGGCGCTTGCCAAGGCCCTGCTCGCGAGCAATGAAGGGGCTGTACTGGAAGGTGACATCCGTTTTTTCTGGCAGAAGATACTGGAACAATGACGGAATTGCAAAAGCCCAGGGATCTGACTATTTGCCCGTGTAATTTAAAGGCTTACACCGTCCCAAGCGGCGGTGGAACAGGTTTCTGCGAGACCGTCGACAATGGGCGGGGATGCAATTATGTCTAACCCGGCTCTCAAAAAGCTCAAACGATATTCGGACTCGGCCTCCGGGGCAGAGCCCGGAACCGACGCCGCTTATCGGGAAAAGCTCATCCTGGAATATGCTCCATTGGTAAAAAGTGTAGCCGGCAGGCTGGCTATGCGCCTCCCGCAGCACGTCAGCCAGGAGGATCTCACCAGTGCGGGAATAATGGGCCTGCTGGATGCAGTGGATAAGTATGACTCTGAAAAGGGAGTCGCTTTCAAGTCCTACGCGGAGTTCAGGATCCGCGGAGCGATGCTGGATGAGCTGCGCTCCATGGACTGGGTCCCCCGGTCGGTAAGACGCAACGCACGCAAGCTCGAGGCGGCCTACGCCAAGGTGGAAAACGAGTACATGCGGCCGGCCTCTGACGAGGAAGTGGCGAACGAGCTGGGCATGGACCTGGAGGAATTCTACAACCTGATCGAGGAAACGCGGGGGGTCTCCTTGATCAGCGAGGAAGAGGCCGGACATTTGCTTCAGGAAGCAGGTCTCGACCGCAGTCCATCGGATACCCTTGATTTGGTCGAAATAAGAGACGTGGTCGCCAAGGCGATAGAGGGACTTCCCCGAAACGAGCGGACCGTGATCTCTCTTTACTATTATGATGAATTGACTATGAGGGAAATCGGTGAAGTCATGGAATACACCGAGTCCAGGATATCCCAGCTCCACACCAAGGCGGTGCTGAGGCTGCGGGCGGTACTCAGGCGATACTTCGATGCGGAAAAGTGAACGCTCAAGAAATCCCTTCGAGGATGAGAATATCCCGGACTTATCCGATCCGGAGCAAGAGGAAGACCGGTCCGAGGACGAGAATGAGCCCGATTCCGGCCCGGCCGAGGAGGCGACTCCCCGAGGTGCTCCGGGTGCAGGAGCGCGGAGGGGCCTGCTGCTGATCGGAATACCCGCTCTCATAATCCTGGCCTCGGGAGCCGGTGTATTCCTGTGGCTCCATCCTTCTGTGAATTTGCCCTGGGAAAAGCCCGGGCCGGGTCGACGGCTGCCTGGATGGGAATCGATTACGGGACTCGACTCGAACTTCGCCCTCCAGGAGCAGGAACTCGCCCCGTTTTTCCTCCCACTCCCCAGGGGCGGGGAGAAGACGATAGCAAGGCTCTGTCTGTCTGTGGTCTGGGACAAGCGGGCCTCAATGCGCTTCCAGGAAGTCAGGACCGAGGCCCGGGACATGATATTCCGGCGTGTGAGTGAACTCGCCGCCGAGAGCGAGGACATCAGCGAAGATGATGTCCGGGTCTGTTCAGCAGCGAGGCGGGCGCTACAAGAGGTGGTTCGTCCAGACGAGCTCCAAGTGCTGGTAAAAGGTGTGGTTCTCCTCTGAGCAATAAGGCGCGGTTGCATGGATATCAAGCTATGGATCATCGGGCAGATCGGCGTGGACATCATAATGGTGGTTGTCCTGGTCTGGGTGATTGTCTCAGCCAAAAAACAAAGGGGCTCGGACGCCCAGGAGTCTCCGGATCTGGAAAGGCCCGAGGCGCTTGTCTCCGAAATCAAGGAAATCACCGAGCACCTGGAGCAGAATTTGGAGCAAAAGCGTGAATTGACCCGGCGGGTGATAGGACGCCTGGACGAGGCACTGGCCCGGGCGGAAGAAAAACACCAGCAGCTCAGCCTGCTCCTGGAAAAGGCCGAA
>JBKHIW010000042.1:0-9572 GCA_046538465.1 Desulfobacteraceae bacterium
CGCGGTTGTAGACATCGCCGACCGGCCACTGCCGGGCCGGTCGGCCTTTACGGGGATACATATTCTGGAGCCCGGGATTTTCGAACTCCTACGAACGGGCGGGCATTCGGATATAGTGGCCTGTTACAGGGAGATGGCGGTGCACGGAAAATCGGTGGGGATATGGAAAACAGAGGGTGTTTACTGGCGGGATATAGGAACGATCCAAAGCTACCTGCTCGCCAACAAGGAGTTGTCGCCCTCGGCCTTTCTCGCCCATCCCGATTCCATAGTCCACCGGTCCGTAGAAGTGGAGGACTGGGCCGTGGTAGGCGCGGGCTGCAAGGTAGGGGTCGGGGCTCGGCTCGGTCGATCCGTCCTGTGGGAGAATGCCGAGGTGGGTCCAGGCGTCAGCGTAATGGATTCGGTGGTCACCTCCGGTCGATTTGCCGGCAGTGATCTCCACGATTCGGTCCTCTGATTGGAATCAGCGGGTGGATCATAAGGCCTCGAGGTCTTCGGCCCAGCCCACTGAGTCCATGAAGCAACGGGGCAAAAGCTCCTCGTCCAGCCCCATCTTTGCCGCCTCCGCCGAGACCGAATGCCACAGCCCCTGCAAATAGGCCTCCACCAGGCTGAGATATCGGGCAAGCTCTCCTTTCCTGTTTATCAGTGCCTCTTTTATGCCCTCGCACAGAGGTATCCGCTCCATCAAGGAGGTCATGTCCTGGTCCATGATCGCGTCGATCAGACTAAAGAGCCCCAGAGTAAAAAGCTCCGCCCCGCTTGCAGGCGATCCATAGAGGCCTCCCAGGGACTCGCAGAACCTGGCCCGTACAATCGATTCTTTTATTAACTCGTTCGGCTTGTCCGCAGCCAGGCTCGCCATGGCTATCAACGACATAAACCGCCTGATTCCCCTCTCCCCCATGAGTGCGATGGCATGGCGTATGGAGGTTATCTCCTGTATAGGGCGAAAGTAGGCGGAATTAATATAGCGCAGGAGCTTATAGGAGATCAGTGCATCCCGCAGGATTATTCTTTCCAGCTCCTTGAAATCAAAATCCTCCTGGTTGGCTTTGGCCATAATCTCCAGGAGATTAAGGTTGGCACCCGCCATGTCCTTCCCTTCAAGCACTTCGGGCTTGCTGAAAAAATATCCCTGAAAGTACTCAAAGCCCATGTCCCTGGCCGTCTCGAACTCCTGGTGGGTTTCCACCTTCTCCGCCAGAAACTTGACATCCCAACGCCCGCCTATTTTTCTCAGAATTCCGCCGAGCTCGTGGAGTGGTGTGGCCCGCACATCAAACTTGATGATCCGGCAAAGCCCGATGAGGCGGGACATGCCTGGATTATAAAGGAAGTCGTCAAGGGCCAGCGCATATCCCCCCTTTACCATCTCTTGACATGCCTCCAACACCTCGCTGTCCGGCTCCACATCCTCCAGGATCTCTACCACTACGCGGTCGGCAGGGAGCATAAGCGGGACTCCCTTGACCAAAAGCTCCCTGGTGAAATTAATAAACGCCCGATTCGGGCCGGCAACCCGATCAATGCCCATGGCCAAGAAGCTGTTGGAAAGAAGGCGGGAAGTAGCCTCATCACCACCGATGTCGGGGAAGGCGTTTGAAAATCCATCCCTGAAGAGCAGTTCATACCCGTAAAGAGTCTTGTTTTTGCGGAAGATAGGCTGCCTGGCTACATAAATTTCCATCCTTGTATCCTCATATATCAGGCATATTGATCCTGGACAATGCAATATCCGTTCCTTAAGATAGGCCTACGATGTTCAAGGCCTTTGGGCCTGATGGATCGCTCAGCAAACATCATGGACTTTCAATGGGGCACGAAACCGGCTCAAGAGGGCTCAAAAGCTTTATAGCGACCTTCCTGAAGGATCGTGACGACTCGTCAGGCGGCTTCACCCTGCGTCCTGTGCCCGCCGACGGCTCGGAGCGCAGGTTTTACAGGGTGCTTCCGGAAACAGGCGCCTGGAGCTTGATGGTCCTGGAAAACCCGCCTGTTTCAGAGGCCGCCCGGCGCGAGAACTCCGCCTATCTATACATCGGCCGCCATCTTCGTGATCGCGGTGCACCGATCCCCCGGATTCACTTCTGGGACCTGGGAAAAGGGTGGTTTATCCTTGACGACTTGGGGGATTGCAAACTCTATGACGAGATCGCCGGGGGCGCCGACCCTCTCCCCCTCTATACAGAGGCAATAGAAGTCTTGCTCCATATGCAGATTCAAGGGATCAAAGGCTTTGACACCTCTTGGTGCTGCCAGACACCTGCATACGACCGGGATCTGATGCTCAAGCACGAATCCGGATACTTCACCAGGGAGTTTCTGGAAAGGTACTTAAGGGTCCCGGTGGGGAAGGGAATGCTGCAGGAGCAGTTCGAATACCTTGCGGATGCTGCGGCCAAGGCCGGTGCGGACCGCTTCATGCACCGCGATTTCCAGTCCAGGAACCTTATATTGACCAACCAGGGGCTTGCGGTCTTGGATTGGCAGGGAGGTAGGCCGGGACCACCGGGATACGATCTTGCCTCTTTAATTATCGACCCTTATGCAAATCTGGATAAAAAAACCGCTCAACACATATACAACGCCTATATTAGCAGATTGTCAGCCCTTGATCCTTTGCAGGCATCGCTTCTGGAAGAGACTTATCCCTATCTCGCCATACAGCGAAACCTCCAAGTCCTGGGGGCCTATACATTCCTCAGCCGGGTCCGTAAGAAACGCTTCTTTGAAGATTTCATACCCCGCGCCTTTGAGAGCCTCAAGGCCCTGTTGGTGGAGTTGGGCGACCCCCAGCTCAGGCCTCTGCTCCGGTTCATTCAATCCCTTCCCGGTCTGATCGAAAAAAAGCATACTACCTAGCGAAGCTCCTTCCCCACTGAGAAGGCGTGTCCCAGAAACCGCCCCACGCTATAGTACGACCGGCTCTCGGGGGCGAACACCAGGGGCCGCACTTTGGCCATGTCGGGGGTCCCGCCGTCATCCAGCACGTCCTCATCGGCCTTCACATCCAAAATCTCGCCCACGAATTGGGTGTGGAGCCCCAGCTCCAGGGTGTGAGCCAGCCGGCACTCAATAATTACAGGGAACTCTTCCACATAAGGGGCGTCCACGTGCTCTCCGGGAGCGGCTGTCAGTCCTGCAGCCTGGAACTTGTCTTCGTCTCGACCTGAGGCCATGCCGAAGTAATCCACCGCCTTTACATAATCCTCAGAGGGGATGCTCAATGTAAACGCCTTCCGCTCCTTTATATGCCCGTAGGAATAAGTCGCCTTTCTGAGGGATACACCAACGCAAGGCGGTTTGGAACAGCATACACCGACCTAGGCCGCGGCCATCCCATTTGGATTGCCCACCTTGTCATAGGTCCCCACAATCACAGCGGGCGTTGGATAAAGCAAGGTCTTGGGGCCAATGGACTTTTTCATGGATTTTTTCACCTCCCTTTGCCTCGTTTGCTCCCCGTTTGAAATGAATATCCCATCATATCCGAATCCGGCTCAACCCCGCAGGCCTGCGCTATATCCAGGAGACGGGACACGTCCAACAGCTCAGGCTCACCGCCGTATCTTGCCGCGTCCAGGTACATGCCGGCCGCCTTTTCCCCGGTCTCTATCAGTCCAAAGGCCTCATCCAGGTCACGGCCGGCGGCGACCACCCCGTGATAAGGCCAGACCAGGAGACGGCGCCTGCAAAGCCCCTCCGCCGTTAGCCGGGCCAAGGCCCCGGATCCGGGGAGAGCCCATGGGAGCACTCCCACCCCCTCCGGAAGCAGGGCGATGCACTCGCCGTGAACACCCCACAAGACCCGGGTCAAAGACTCGCTTGTGCACCCCAAAAACCCTGAAAGCGTCAAAAGACGAGGGGCGTGGACATGTATAACCGCTCTTTCCCGGCCGCTCCTCGCTGCGATAAGGGCTGCTTGCGCCTCCAAATGCATTCTGAGCTCGGACGACGGCTCGGCTCCCTGCTCGAATCCCTTCATTACCCGGCAGCGCTCCCCTTCCTCGTCCAAGACCACCAGTCCCATTCCCCCGGCCGGATCGCGATCCATGGTTCGAAACCGGCTTCCCCCGGCAGTGATCAAAATCGCAGCTCCTCCCAAAGAGGGCGTCCGGGAGGGCAGCCCGATCCAGCTCCCCCCCTTGTCTTCCAATTCTTCCACCGCTCCCTGCATCAGGTCTATCCTAAGGCTGAAATTGCCTGCCCCCGCCTCCGCCCACCCATTGAGCCAAAGGTCGCGGGCGATGCCGGCCGCTTGCCCGAAGAGAGCCTCGAGTTTGTCTGCGCACGAGCTGTCCATAGACACGGCTTTTACAGGGACCGCTGATAAAACTCACCCAGCCGGCCTCCTACCCCCTTTGTCTCAGTCTTCAATCCGAACAGGGGCCGGGCCTTCGCCTTCCCTCTTCAGGGCCAGATCATAAAAGCGATAAAACAATATGGTCACCGTTGAAGAGAGTACAATGAAGATCAACGCGGAGGCCACGGCTGTTAAAAAGCCTTGTAGACCCATACGGGCCGCGAAATATCCCATGAGGATATCCAAGGCCAAAATCATGAAGGAAAGCGTCAAACCGCAGGCCAATACCTCACCGGTGAACCCTCGAACCCTTTGGTTGCTGGCAAACAACGCCTGCTTCGGATTCATGCCCTCCAGGACCACCCCGAACTCGGCCAGGGACAAGCGGGCGAACAAGAGCAGCCCGGGGACAACAAGGGCCAAAAGCCCGGCGAAGATCATCACCGAACTCACGATATAGACGACCAAAAGATCCTTCCAGTAACGGAGACCCTCCATGAAACCCTGCCTGACGCTCCAGGCATCCCCGCCTACGATACATGATATCACCCAAATCAGGCCTCCCGTATAAACAGGACGATAAACAAAATTAATCATAAACGGCACCCAGTGTATCAGGCCTGCATTCTCTGCCTCCATAGCCCTGGAAGAGAGATATATCTCCAACAGGACCACGGGCAAAGCCACCGGGACAAGGAACCGGGCGATATCAAAAATAAAGGTCCTGAAAAAGGCGAACGTCTCGAATAACCGATCGAACATGGTAAGAGCATAGACCGTGTGGAAATTCCTGTCAAACACCAGGCCCGCCGGTCCGGCCGATCGCGGAAGGAAAAAGACTCGACACCCGCTGCCTCTCCTATTATGATTAAGTGGATGAAATCATAAGGGGGGTGCGTATGGAGGAATGTCTTTTCTGCAGGATCGCCAAGGGAGAGCTTCCCTGCCACAAGGTTTATGAGGACCAAAAGGTGATCGCCTTCGAGGACATCAACCCGGTGTCAGAGGGCCACACCTTGGTCGTGCCAAAGCGCCACGCGGAAAACCTTTTTGAGATGGAGGCGGATGACCTGACTGCCGTGCACTTGGCCTCTCAGAAAATAGCCAGGGCCATCCGGGATGCGCTAAATCCCTCGGGCATAGCCGCATTGCAGCTGAACGGACGAGGTGTCAACCAAATAGTGATGCACTATCATCTACACCTCATACCGAGGACCGCTGGGGGACCGGAACTACCGGTCAGCCATTGGGGTGCCGAGAAAGGGGATCCAGAGGTACTCAAACAGACTGCGTCGCGGATCGCGGCGGCCATAGATCAAAGGGGGTGAAGCTGTTAGACCGCCTTTATACGGTTGGGGCAAAGATCCCCTCAGCGTACCAACTCCACGTTCCAGTAGAGGTAATCCCTCCATGTGGTGGGTATGTCCTTCACGCCTATGGTGATCTTAAGCGCCGGGACCCAAGCCGGTCGAGACGGCTTCCTGATCAGGCGCATACCTGCCTCCTCAGGAGTCCTGCCGCCCTTTCTGCGGTTGCAGCTCACACAGCATGTGACTATATTTCCCCACTCGGTCCGCCCCCCGCGCGAGCGTGGGAGGACATGGTCATAGGTGAGATCCTCAGTGGGCTTCCTCTTGCCGCAGTACTGGCACCGGTACCGGTCCCTGGCATAGATGTTTTGGCGGGAAAAACGAACCGGGCGAGGCGGACGCTTCACCATCTTGAGCAGTCGAACCACCGAAGGAAGGGGGATGGTGACGCTGACAGAGCGGATCTCCCTGCCGTATTCCTCTATGACCTCCACCTTGCCGAGGCACAGGAGGGTAATAGCCTTCTTCCAGTTGATGACTTTGAGAGGCTCGTAGCTCAGGTTCAGCAGTAACACCTGCTCCATGCTCAGGTTCCTCTCGGGAAAAGTGGTTGATCTATTCTCCTTCCCGGGCGGAGGTTCCGCATGGATATACATAGACAAAAGAAATCGAAAATACAAGAGCAAAATCAAAGGGTCCTGAGGCGTACGTATGGCTTTTGCTCACTTTGCGGCGGGATTCGCAGCGCTTTACCTCGGTGCAGGTCTGGCCGTGACCTACATAGTCCACCGCTTTCCTAGAAGACCCGTTCAAGACAAGCCGGACTGGGGCAGGATTACCGACACGCGGATACCTTGTGCAGGTGACGGTTCCCTGGAAGTATGGCGCATCGAGCCTTCCGGAGAGTCGCGCGGAACAGTAGTGTTGGCCCACGGTTGGAGTAGAAACCGGGGCCGAATGGTGGAAAGGGCCCGCACCTTTGGAGATCTGGGTTACACCACAGTCATCCACAGCGCCAGGGATCATGGAGGCTCCACCCGCCATCCCCTCATGAACGCATTGCGTTTCGCCGAGGACATAGAGAGCGTTCTTTGCTGGGTGGGCCGACCCGTGCTTCTCTATGGACACTCGGCCGGGGCGGCGGCCGCTGTCATAGCGGCTTACAGAAACCCGGGCCGCATCACCCATCTTTTCCTGGAAGGATGCTACGCCAGGACCAGGAAGGCCCTCATGAAGCTTTACTGCGGCTACCATCCCTTGCTCGCCTTTTTCTCACCCGCGATACTGGGCTGGATGGAGATCTTCTACCGCGGCAGGCTGGACTCAATAAGCCCGGCAAGGCTCGCGCCGGATATAGATCTGCCGGTCTTGCTGATCCACGGGGACAAGGATGAAAGGTTTCCCTTGGAGTTCATGCGGGAGCTCAGGGATGCTTTCCCGGCGCGCAGGGCTGAAGTCTTTATCGCCTGCGGATCCGGCCACAGCAGCTCCAGCCTGAATCCGGGCTATAAAAAGGCCGTCGCCGCTTTTTTGCAGCGCCACTCGACCGAGGGTAAGACACTGAAGAACATGAATGAACCCGAAGGAGGCGATGATTAAAATGAAAGTGCTAGGGATTTATGGGAGCCCGCGAAAGGGCGGAAACAGCGACCACCTGTTGGACAAGGCGCTGGAAGGCGCCCGATCCGCTGGCGGAGAGATCAACACCGTTTATGCGAGACTTCTCAAGATGAGCGGATGCCTGGAATGCGGGGGATGCGATCAAACCGGCGAGTGTGTTGTGCAAGACGACATGCAGTCCGTGTATCCCCTGCTGGATGAATCCGAGGTGATCTTCCTTGCTTCACCGATATTCTTCTATGGACTCACATCCCAGGTAAAGGCGATCGTGGACCGCTCCCAGGCCATGTGGTCGAGGCGGATGCTGAGGAAGTCCCATGATCAGCTCAAGACACACGACAGCGGCAGGGGTTACCTCATAGCGGTTGGGGCCACCAGGGGTCCCAATCTCTTCGAGGCGGTGAAGCTGGAGGCGAGGTACTTCTTTGACGCACTGGACATGAGTTTCGAAGGGGGCGTCTACTTCCGGCGCATGGAAAAAAAAGACGCAGTGCAAAACAATCCCGAGGCCCTTCAGGAGGCCTTCAACCTGGGTCTAAGCGCGGTTCGCGGGAAGCAATAAGCGCCCGGAGATTGGATTGAATCTTGGCCAAACCCGGCCGGGCGAGCGCGGTGTGCCCGAATCTCCGGGAAAACGCCTCCTCGCTCATTTCCAGGAAGGCCCCGGCAACAGGAAGGACAACTTCCCTGGCTCCCGCCCCCCCGTTATACGGGCACACCTCCTGGCAGCAGTCGCAACCCAGGAAACAATCCCCCATAAGGCTTCCGGTTTCCGGCCCGACGGGCTCGGAGCTTTCCACAGTCAGATACGACAGGCATTTGGACGCATCCATGGAAAACGGGGCCTCCAGCGCTCCGGTCGGGCATGCGTCCAGACACCTGGTACAGGATCCGCACTGGTCGGATACGGGCTGGGGCTGAGAGGCCTGCAGCTCTGCCGTGGTCAGGATTTCGGCGAGAAATACATAGGATCCGTATTCGGGTACAATCAACATGTTGTTCCTGCCAATGAATCCCAGGCCGGCCCTAACTGCCGCACTCCGTTCCAAAATAGGGGCTGAATCCACGCAGATCCGCGTTCGGCTCTCGGGCAGCTCCCTTTTCAACCTGGACGAAAGCTCACCACACAGACACTTGAGTGTGGTGTGGTAGTCTTCGGTCCAGGGACGGCTGTATCTGGCCGTAGTGAGTCCTTCGGGAGTAGCCGGCTTTTCCTTGGGGTAGGGATAGGCCAAGGAGATTATGGTCCGGCAGCCCCGGAGAAGGCGGGCGGGATCCTCCCTTGCCTGGAGGCCGCGTGCGAGCCAAGCCATCCCCCCGTGTCTTCCTGAGCGGATCCAACGACAAAACTCCTCCATAAAGGCCGGACGCTCCGGCCTACTGAATCCCGCCCCTATGAACCCCAGCTCCCTGGCCCATAGGGCTATTCTCCATGTGATCCCTTCCGGTGCAGCGGCCCCGGGCTGAACGTCTTCCAAACCTCCCCCCAGAGTCCGGGCCTAATCCAGTTCGTAAGGCGTGAGGCTCTCGCAGCCGTCTTCGGTGATCAGAATGGTCTGTTCGAACTGCGCGGACAAAGACCCGTCGTCGGTAACCGCTGTCCAGTCATCCGGGAGTATATGCAGCTCCCTGCCCCCTAAATTGATCATGGGCTCTATGGTAAAAACCATCCCCGGCAGGAGCACTATGCCTTGCCCCCTCCGGCCGTAGTGGGGTATCTGAGGGGGCTCGTGAAAATCGAATCCAACCCCGTGCCCCACGAATTCTCTTACCACCGAGCATCCCTGGGACTCGGCGTAGCGCTGGATCGCCCAGCCGATGTCGCCCACTCGGTTCCCGGGGCGGGCCATGGCCATTCCCTCACGCAAACAGCACCGTGCAACCTTGACAATCTTCTCCGCCTCCGGACCCGGAGTCCCCACGAAAAAGGTCTTGCTGGTGTCGGCGTAATACCCGTCCAGTATGGGGGTGACGTCCACATTAACTATGTCCCCGTCGTTCAAGACCCTTTCTCCCGGGATTCCATGACATACCACCTCGTTGACCGAAACGCACACGCTCTTGGGATAGCCGCGGTAGTTGAGCGGAGCGGACACGGCGCCTCTTTCAGCGGTCAGCCCGCTGACCAATGAATCGATCTCCTCGGTCCTCATCCCTACACGTATGTTCCTTTCCACCAAGTCCAGCGTCTCCAAGGCCAGCAAGCCCGCCCTCCGGATCCCCTCTACATCCTTTTCGCCCTTGAACCTGATGCCGTATTGCCTTCGGTAGCGCTCGCGCTCACCGACAGAAACCCCGTCCTTGCCCAGGCAGCACTTCTTGTATTTGAGCCC
>JBKHIW010000043.1:0-9570 GCA_046538465.1 Desulfobacteraceae bacterium
ACGGGCGCCTGGGCAATATCCAAGGGGCTCGTGCCGGTTATACGCGACATCTCCCCGGGGTGAGGGGTAAGCACTGTGGGCACACTCCTTCCCTTTATAATGTCGAGATCCCGAGATAAGGCCGTTATTCCGTCCCCGTCCACCAGCAAGGGACAGTGGACCCGCCCGGCCAGGGCCCTGGCCATCTCCTGGGTTTCTTCCACCAAGGACAAACCCGGCCCCAAGACTACCATGTCCACCTGCGAAGACAGGGCGCACAGGTCTTCCAGGTTTTCCAGGGCTATACTGCCGCTCCGGGTCTCTTTTTGAGGAACGAACACCACCTCTCTCCCCCCGGATGCAATAAAAGGCACCATGGATCCTGGAGCGGCCAGCCGGGCGTATCCCCCGCCCGCCTTCAAGAAAGACAGGGCGCAGAAGTACGGGGCGCCGAAATAGGAGGCTGCACCCGCCACAAACAACACTTCCCCGAAGGTCTTTTTGTGCCCGGCCGGATCTCTGGGCGGAAGCTTAGGCGGTGCGTTTACCGACACCTCCAGGTCTTCGGATTCTCGAAGAGGCGGGGGGAAAGAGATATGGGTCACCCGGAGCTCCCCTCCATATGCTGCGCCCGGCTGGAGAAGATTGCCCAGCTTGGGAAGACCGAAGGTCACGGTGACCTCCGCCTCCACGGCCACTCCCATCACCCGGCCGGTGTCGCCCTGGATGCCGCTGGGTATATCCAGGCTGAGCACCGGCTTTGTACTTTGATTTATCCTCCGTATGGCCTCTGCGTGCAGACCCCGCACCTCCCGGTCCAAACCGGTCCCGAACAAAGCATCCACGATCACATCGGCCGAGGCCAGCTCGCTTTCCAGCTGATCCGGGGAGTCCAGTCGGACCGTTTCCACGCCCGATCGATCAAGGATCTCCAGGTTCATTCCGGCCGCACCTCGGTACTTGTCCCTGTCCGCAAGAAGTATCACACGGGGGGCGCCCCCGCTGGAGAGGATCTTCCTGGCCACCACAAAGCCGTCTCCTCCGTTGTTTCCGCCCCCGCAGATTATTGCGAAACGCCTCCCATTGACTCCCCATCTCTCTCTTAGGACGAAATAGGCCGCTCCCCCGGCGTTTTCCATAAGCAACTCCTCGCTGATTCCGTAAACCTGCGAGGCCTGCCTGTCCAGCTCCCTCATCTGCTCGACCGTACTTACCTTCATGGTCCTCTTCCTCCGAAAGACGCTTTTTTTTCACCCCCCTGAATTGTCATCCTTAACACGCTCCGGGACGCACTGCAAATATACAGACACACCGGGCCAGATTGACATATTATATATAGTCTTCTACTCTTTTTGGGAGGATGCACTGAGGAGGATTGCTTGGGCTTGGTATTCGACAGGGCGACTGCCAGCAAGTATGCCGAGTGGCGTTCAGGGCCCAATGGGCAAGCGGCTGAGGCATGGGTTAGGGCCTGCTTGCCGGCGCTCCTTCATCCCCGTCCCGGGGAAAGGGCCCTCGAAATCGGATGCGGAGACGGAATTCACCTGGTCTTTCTAAAAGAGCTCGGCCTGAAGGTGGACGGGCTCGACGCCTCCCCTGTAATGGTGGATCTGGCACGTGACCGCCTGGGACAGCGATGCGCCGTGAGAAAGGGTGCGGCCGAGGATCTCCCGTTCGAGGACAATTCCTTCGATCTCGCCCTGCTGATTCATACCCTGGAGTTCGTGGATAATCCCTACCAGGCCTTAAGGGAGGCGGCGAGGGTGGCCAGGCGGGCTGTTTTCGTTGCCGTCATGAACAGCCTCTCCTGGCAGGGGCTTGCCCGAAGGATACCATCTCCTGCACCGGATCCGATATTCGGCAGGGGCCGCTTTTTCAGCCTGTGGGAGTTGAAGGCGTTGATACGGCAGGCCATGGGGGATGTACCCCTGTGCTGGCGTTCCTCCTTGGAAGGCGGACCGATCCTGGGAAAGATCCAGGGGGTTTTCCCTGGAAAGACCGATGAGTGCACTCTGCCCTTCGGCAGCTATTTGGGGCTGGCCGCCACAATACTCTACCGGTTCCGAACGGATAATCTCGGGGTGAAACTTCCTGTACGAGGGGCTGGCAAGTCTGTGGTCAGCGGTGCTACCATGAAAGGGACTGCATCCAGCAGGAGGGCTGTCGGGCGATGAAAGAGGCCTACTTGTACGAGCGAGGGGAAGGGGATACAGTAAAGTGCCGGCTTTGCAGCCACGGGTGCCGTATTAGGCCGGGCAAGAAGGGGATCTGCGGGGTGCGCGAAAACCGGGACGGGACTCTGGTGAGCCTGGTCTACGGAAAGGTAATCGCCAGAAACGTAGACCCTATTGAAAAAAAGCCTTTGTTTCATTTCCTCCCCGGCACCAGGTCCTATTCAGTGGCCACCGTAGGCTGCAATTTCCACTGCCTGTTCTGCCAAAACGCGGACATAAGCCAGATGCCGGCGGACCATGGAAGGATCTTGGGGGAGGAGCTTTCACCGCGGTTCCTGGCAAGAGAGGCCGCCTCGAGCGGATCGGCTACTATAGCATATACCTACACCGAGCCGACCGTCTATTTTGAACTGGCGCTGGATACCGCCCGCCCGGCGGTTGAAAGCGGCATAAAAAACGTCTTTGTCACCAACGGCTACATGACCGAGGAGTGCCTGAATGAGATTCACCCCCACCTTCATGCAGCCAATGTGGACCTCAAGGCCTTTACAGACATGTTCTACAAGGAGCAGTGCGGGGCGAAGCTGGAACCGGTCTTGAGGAGCATCGAGGTCATGAAGCGGCAGGGTGTATGGGTGGAGATAACCACTCTTCTCATCCCAGGGCTGAATGACGACGCCCAGGAGCTCCGCTCGCTGGCCGGTTTCATCGCCGACCTCGATATAGGCATACCCTGGCATATAAGCCGCTTCCACCCCACCTACAGGCTGACCAACATAGGACCGACCCCTGCCGAGAGCATCAGGGAGGCTAGGGAGACAGGCTACGAGGTCGGCCTGAAATACGTATACACCGGAAACCTTCCCGGCGACGAGGGAGAGAAGACCCGCTGCCATGAATGCGGCAGGCTGTTGATTGACCGATTCGGCTTCGTTGTCCAAGCCGACTATTTGGAAGACGGCAAATGCCCGGGCTGCGGGGCGCCGGTTCCAGGCGTCTGGAAGTGAGATGTAACCGGGCGGTTGAACCCCGCCTTTGCCCATGCTAAAGTTTATTTGTCCAGGGAGGGCTCATCAGGGTTTTTCCTGTGACTCGGAGGACCCCCGCTGAACCGTTCAAGATCCTTTTTCCAATCAGCGGGGGTCCTTTGCTGAGGAGGCCCGACATGCTCAACAAAGAAGACGAATTGGCCCTTAAGGTCACCAAAGAAATCGTAATAAAGTTCATAGAGGTAGGTCGCCTGTCTCTGGGATCTTTCGACGAGGCGTTCACCAGGATTCACGAGACCGTGCGCGGCTCGCTTCTGGGAGTCGATTTGGAAGAGGATGAAGAAAAATCAGGCGACTGACCCGGGCAGGTAATGGTCCGGATACCTGACGGACATCAGGAACAGCCCCTTGGAAGGGGCCTTGATACCGGCCTCTCTCCTGTCCCCGGCCTCCATTATCTCCATGAACCGCTCCGGTGAAATCCTTCCTGTGCCTACAGCGACCACCGTGCCGACGATGTTTCTTACCATGTGCCGCAGGAAGCCGTCCGCCTCGAAGACCAGGCGGACCAGCCCCTGCTCGTCGCTTTCCAGTTGAGCCCGCAGCACGGTCCTGACAGGGCTTACTGCACTGCCTCCGGCTGACCTGAAAGAAGAAAAATCATGCCTGCCTACCAAGGCCTTCAAGCACATCTGCATGGAATCGGTATCCAGGGGAAGAGGCAAGTGCCAGACATACCTGCGGAGGAACACATCCGGATCCTTGGTATTCAAAATACGGTATTCATAAGTCTTGCTTAAAGCGTTGAATTGGGCATGAAAATCGAAGGGTACGATCTCGGCTCGGCGGACCAGTATATCCTGCGGCAGGAGGCTGTTCAGGCCTTTCTTGAAGGCCTGCAAGGGGATTTCAGACCGTGTGGTGAAGTGGCATACCTGGGCTTCGGCATGCACACCGGCGTCGGTGCGACCTGACCCTGTCACCCGCACCTGCTCCCGGGTCATGAGCCCGAGCTTTTCCTCCAGTACCTGCTGGATTGTGGCGCCGGTCTTCTGGCGCTGCCATCCCTGGTAGCAGGTGCCGTCGTAGCTTAGAGTCAGCTTGATCTTTTTGTGCAGGTCGGAGCAGGCTCCCAAATGAATTTCAGCACAAAGCAACCGCCCGAGGGCGGCGTTCCGGAAGGATCATCAGCGCTTGGAGTACTGATAGCGGGCTCGGGCCCCCGGCTGCCCGTACTTCTTCCGTTCCTTCATCCGTGGGTCTCTGGTCAGCAAAGAAGCCTTTTTAAGCGTTCCCCTCAAATCCGGGTTGATCTCCACCAACGCCCTGGTTATTCCATGCCGAACGGCTCCGGCCTGTCCGCTGTGTCCGCCTCCCCTGACATTGACCTTGATGTCGTACTTGCCCGACATGTCTGTGAGTTCTAGGGGCTGCTTCACCAGGATCCTATCGGATTCAGTCGTGAAATAGTCCTCCAAGAGCTTCCTGTTGACTGTTATAAGACCTTGGCCCGGCCTCATCCACACCCGAGCGACCGACGTCTTCCTCTTTCCCACTGCGTGGTAAAGTCCTGCTGCCATCTAAATCTCCAGTTTTTCCGGCTTCTGGGCCTCATGCGGGTGTTCCGGCCCGGCGTAAATCTTGAGCTTTTTGAGCTGCCTCCGCCCGAGGCTGTTCTTGGGGAGCATTCTTCTTACCGCTAATCTTACCAGCTCCTCGGGCTTTTTCTCCAGCATCTTCCGAGCGGAGGTGACCTTTAGGCCCCCTACGTACCCGCTGTGGCGGTAGTAATTTTTCTGTTCCCACTTGCGGCCGGTCATGGTCACCTTATCTGCATTCACCACCACCACAAAATCACCGGTGTCAGCATGCGGGGTGAAAACAGGCTTGTGTTTCCCTCTCAGACGGACCGCTATCTGGCTCGCAAGTCTCCCCAGGATCTTGTCCTCGGCGTCCACCACGAACCATTTCTTCTCGACTTCCTGCTCCTTGGCCACAAATGTCTTCATATCCCAGATCCCATAGATAATCTTAAAAAAGATCTTTTTAAGTGACTGTGATAAAGCTGTCAAGAGAATTTTCCCCTCCCGGGAGAAAACCCGTTGACAACCCAACCCTGGATTGCTAATTATACCAACAAAAGCGGTTCGCACGGCGCCCGTAGCTCAGCTGGACAGAGCGCCGGGCTTCGAACCCGTAGGCCGCAGGTTCGAATCCTGCCGGGCGCGCCAGGGCGAAAGCTATCGCTGGAAAAGGGCGTGTAGCTCAGCTGGTAGAGCAGTTGACTCTTAATCAATTGGTCGGGGGTTCGATCCCTCCCACGCCCACCATAAAATCAATAACTTAGGCCCTTCTTCGGAAGGGCCTTTTTCTTTCATGGGGGTATCGGTGGAAGGACAGTGGAAGGATTTTCTTCTAATGGAAGCCTTTTAGGGCCTGCATGAAAAAACCCGTCCGAAGACGGGGCCTTTGCGGCCCCTTATAAATCCTCTATAGCCTCAAAGGGTAGTAGCGCACTAAGAGCCTTTATTGGCAAAGCTAAAAGAGCTCGTTCAGTTAAAATGCCATGGTCCTTATCCTGGATAACCAAGTCAGTCAAGCTTTGTTAGATGGGTGGCATAGGAATATACCAACGACTTAAAAAATATATATTCTTGGATATCTCCATCAGAAAAAGCGATCATCCGGCCTTGCCCTTTCCAAGCTGTATGGGATTCTCGTAATTGCCTGTGCCGTAGTCAGAATAGACGGTGTTGTGCTTGGTTGCGTTGGACTGCGCTACACTTCTTTAGAATTGCTAAATTCTATCGCTTAAGAAAGTTTTTTTGGAAGGATATAGATTGAAACCAAACTCTCATCCTGATACTCTTAAACTTGTAAGAATATCCCTGTGGTGAAGGATAAAGAAAGGAGATCCATCACGGCAGAAGAGGTATATGAACCCAAATCAAGGCAACAGTTTGTGTGGGTCAAGGACAATGCAGGAAACGAATATGCTTGTCCAGTGAATGTACTCAAAAAACCTTCGGAAATGACAGATGAAGAAAAATCTAACTGCATAGATGATGCGTCAGTACCACAGGCAACAGCAGGAGGTTGATTCTGACTTATCTAAAATTTATTTTTCTAGGGATATTCTTCAAATGGAGGGGACACTCGATATTGAGTTTCCCCTCTTTCCTTCTGTTTTCCTGTACCTCAACCGGTGACGGGTCTTTTGCACTTGATCCAAAAAGATAGGAAAATCGAAGGACTGGGCCAGGATGATTCAGAAGATCTATGAGGTGGATCCGTATTGTAATGCATTTTGTGGTTGACATTGTAAGACCCCACATTATATAGGGCCTTCATGGCCCATATCCACAAAAAACTCAAGAAGGGAAGACCCTATTACTATGTGCGGGAGATCGCTCGCGTTGAAGGCAAGCCCAAGGTCGTCAACCAGGTCTACCTCGGGACCGCTGAGCGTATCTTGGAGATGGCCTTGGGAGAGAAAGACCGGGGCCGGATACGCAAACTCCAGACTCAGGAGTTCGGATCGCTCTTCCTGGCAAACCTCGTAGAGGAGGAGATCGGCGCTCTGGAGATCATCGATTCGGTTCTGCCCCGGAAAAAGGGAGAAAAAGGGCCCAGCATGGGGGAGTACTTTCTGTTCTGCGCCTTCAATCGCATGATCCAGCCAAGGTCCAAGAAGGCCCTCTCCGAGTGGCTCAGGGGAATGGCCGTGCAGGAGATCCGACCCGTGGATACCCAGGCTCTCAGCTCCGAGGCCTACTGGAGAAAGTGGGACCGGGTCAGCGAGGAGGACATCCGGGAGATCGCCAGGCGCTTCTTCCAACGGGTCCACGCCCTGGAGCCGGATGATGCGGACCGCTTCCTCTTCGACACCACCAATTACTTCACCTTCATGGACAGCAAGACGCCGTCGGATCTGGCCGCCCGTGGAAAGAACAAGGACGGCAAGGACTGGCTCCGGCAGGTGGGTCTTGCCCTGCTGGTGGCCCGGCCCACCGGGCTGCCCCTCTTCTGCCGGGAGTACGATGGAAACTGCCACGACTCCAAGCTCTTCCACCGGATCTTGGACGAGGTCTTCTCCGCGATCCAGGATCTGGGCCGCAGCAAGGGCGACCTGACCGTGGTCTTTGACAAGGGCATCAATGCCGAGGCCAACATGGAGGCCTTTGATGAAAGAAAGGGGCTTGACTTCATCACCACCTACTCGACCTACTTCGCAAAGGAACTGGCCGAGGTCCCCCTCGATGCCTTCACCCCCGTGGATACGCCCAAGAACCGGGAGCTCAGGGAAAAGGGCAAGGAGGACGATCTCCTCCTGGCCTGGAGGACGAGCGGTGTCTTCTGGGGCAAGGAGCGCACCGCGGTGGTCACCTACAACCCGCTCACGGCCTCCAAGAAGCGCTACCGCTTCGAGCAGAAGCTCCTCAAGGTCCAGGAGGAGCTCTTTGCCATGCGATCCAGGGTCGTGCACCAGGAGCCCCACTGGCGGAATGCCGATACGGTCAAGAGCCGCTACGAGGCCCTCTGCGAAAGCCTCTTTCTCCCCAAGAACCTCTACGACGTAGAGCTCTACCGCCACGAGGGGCGCCTTCGGATGTCCTTTGGAAAGAACTACTATCAAATCAATAAATACCTCAAGCACTTCGGCAAGAACATCATCATCACCAGTCACCACGACTGGGAAACGGACGAGATCGTGCGGGCGAGCCTGGACCGGTACGAGGTGGAAGACGCCTTCCGCCAGAGCAAGGCCGGCCCCTACGGCAACCTGAGGCCCATCCGGCACTGGACCGACGGCAAGATCCGCTGCCATATCCTGTGCTGCATCATCGCGCTGACTTACCTGCGAATCCTCGAGCTGTGGCTCGCAAGAGCGGGGCTTCCCCTGACCGCAGACCGCATCATGAATCGCATGCGCACGCTTCACAGCTGTCTCTGCTGGAACAGCGATGATCGAAAGCCCAAGCGGCTGATCGAGGATCCGACCCCGGAGCAGGCGGAAATCCTGGCGGCTGCCGGCTTCAAAATAGCGAGTGGGGTCTTACAGCCCATAGGCGCATAATCCTATGCGATTACGCGCAGATAGGCTAAAATGCCCAGTCAAGAAATGAAACTCCTGTTAGAGATCGTAAAAAGATCTTCCTCCATCCAAATCGGCGACAGCTTCTTCTAAAACATAAATATCCTTGATATTCATTGCCTACGACTCGCCTTAAGATCTGCAAGAGAAATAAACTTCGCTTTTCTCTCTGCAATAATTGTTTTTCTTTCCTTAAGTATTTGTTCATGCCATTTAGGTGCGTCAACTTCACCATCCTCATATAACATTGAATCCCAAAGTGCTTCCATCGCCTGAAGATGCTTTGTCGTACTCATTTTTTTTATAGCATCTATATTCATCTCAGCCTTCTTTATTTAATACGCTAACGTTTCATATCACTTGTGAGCTGGTCGCATGCCCTGCGAATCAAGTGCTTGTGGTGTTTAGCTGTAAGATTTCAATGTTTTATGTTTATATTCCGCATATCTCTTGCATAGACTTAGTGCATTGTCAGGAATATATTGCACTTTTCTTCCGTGCGACATACGCTCTGAATAACATATCATCGCTCCCTTCTTCAGGTCCGCCCCGTATTAGGAGTTTTTGGGTCTTCAGTATGTCAAAGCCATTAGCCTTCAAAAGATAATTGACGTACCCACCGCTATGTTTGAAGATGGATACACCCCAAGGAGTAGGTGTTTCTAAATAACCATGCAAATTGTCATCAGTTGCCACTTCTTCGTCGGAGGTCTGCGCGGCAACAGTAAAGGCGAAGATACCTCCCGGTTTGATAATCCGCAAAACCTCTTCAAAGATTGTCTTCAGGTCATCAAAAAAGTGAAGAACGCCGCAACAAATCACATGGTTAAAAAAGCCATCTGAATATGGCAGCGGTATGCTTTGTAAGTCGAAGACCTTTAGTTCCTTCGCAAAAGCTTTCGATTCACAGACTTTTAACATTTCGGTGGAGCCATCACACCCGTAGACTTCGAGACCGACTTTGGCAAAAGACTGGGAAGCAAGTCCGGTTCCTATTCCAATATCAAGTAAGCAGTCACGAGGATTTACATATTCGAAACTCATACCAAATAGTGCATCATGACCATAACTATTGTATTCTCGAACTTGCTGATCATATTGAGCAGCTTCTTGATCATGAGCGCTGATTGTATCCACTTTTTTCATAGCTTAATCCCTCAGGCTGACAGCTAACGTTGACGGCTTCGCAAAAACCCGCTCAGCCGCCGCTGGGAACGTTGTAACCCCTTGAAACTACAAGGGCAGATAACCAGGTCCTAGGCTTTTTGCGACTCCATCAACGAAAAGCTCAGCCGCCGCGAGAATCGCGGTCGGCTGAAGCGTCATGTTGGGC
>JBKHIW010000044.1:0-9513 GCA_046538465.1 Desulfobacteraceae bacterium
CAGTTTTCATTTATGCCCATGAAAATGCCTCAGGGACAGGAGTACGACTACTCAGGTTTCATCTACGCCAGCTTTTTCGACGGTTTGAATTTGCTTGAGATAATCGATTGCCCGCTACAATGTGAACATTTATCCATGACAGGTAGGGAAAAACTCAATCAGTACATCGAGGCAATTGGAAAATTGACAGAAGCCCCTTCCGATCCTGATGCACAGAAGGCCTTTGAGGAATATCTCGATTTAAATTATGCATGGAAAGGAACACTTAATCTTCAAAATATTGATTATATTGAGCCAGGTTATTGGGAAGAAGGTTATATGGGAAAACCTGATTACACAGGCGCGGTAGCCTATGGGGATTGGAACTTTACCATCGAATTAATCAACACCCACTTCGGTGACCTGGTAAAGCATGGTTCGGTTTCATGGTCCGGAGGCCCAAGTGTCGGTCTTTCCTTGATCGAAGACCTAGCCCGAACTCAATTCAACCCATTGGATGATCTCGTCTGGGACTATGAACACATCCCCTTTTCAGCAGAGGTGGAGCCTGCAAAAGACCCGATTATCGCCGGTGAGCGCATGACCATAGCGATCAAGGATTTAAAGGACGATCAAGGGCGTCCGCCGAAACCCTGGCAGCGGTTGGTGGTTACCGTGGAGCATGGAGAGATACTCAATGGAGAGTACAACGCTGAAGAAGACCACTACGCCTTTGAAGCAGGCAGTGGGGTGCAACTTCAGTACAAGGCCCCTGAGACTTGCGAAGTCAAGCGGGAAAAAATCGAAATATTCAACTCCTGCGTCTGGGGACAAACATGGCTAATACCTTTATATATGACTGACCGACGAGAAAAGATAGGAGAAGCACAATTCGATATCAAGCCGTCAATGGATTGGAATGCTGAAATTATTTATAAAAGCATAATAGATGTACATGAAGCGGATAAAACAGCGAAGAGGCAAGTATTGGTCAAGATAAGCGCCCGGCTCAAACCATACCGCAAGATGGATCCCATGATTCCTGCGGACGCCCGGCCGCCCGCCCTGAAGAAATTCAACGAGCTGAGGGAAAAGATGGGGGACGGGACCTATGATCGATTCCTGGATCCTGCAACCCGAGCGGAGCTGCAAAGGGCGATGAAAAACCTTCAACAGCTGGCGGTGGATGTAGGTGGAGTGCGCACCTACGCGTCCTTCGGGGCAACGGTGACCATCATTGATGTTTTTGACCGTACCGACAAACGTGAAAGGAGGACTGAAAAATGGCATTGGTCTTTGCAGCATACCACCCATATGCCCCTCAATATCGGATTGGTGACCCGCGTGCCTGACGGAGACTACCTTGTACTGATAGGCACCAAGGATCCAGACTGGAACGAGCAGGGTGAGGTTCCTGTCTTCTATCAGTATCGGGCTTCGAGAGAAAGCTATCCACCGCATCGAGAGGATTACAAATGCTCCGGGAGGAGCCCTGTCGATTTGACGGCCGGTCATCTTAATTTGTTCAGCAATGTACCTGATGGTAAAATGGTATTCAAAGGCAAAGAAAAGACACTCATAGGCCGACACAACTGGGGCGACTACGGCGGAGGAAAACTTGGTGTAGCCTCTGATGTCTTCGGACCGGATCCGGAGTGTAAGGGCGCGACATCCGGAGCGACGATCGCACCTCTGCATTTGGAGTCCAAAGAATTCCTGGACTGGAAATTCGAGCGGGTGTGCAAATAGCGGGATGAAGACTGATCACCTGTAGCGCTTTGGGTCTATGCCGTACTTCCCGGCCTTGTACCCGAAGATGCGCTCGGTGGTCTTGAGCCCCCTGGCCGCCTGTCTCATGTTTCCGCGGCTGGTCTTGAGCGCATCGATCAAGAGCTCCCTCTCGAAGCGCTCCACCGCCTCTTTGAGGGACTGTGCCTGTTGGGTTCCGGTCTCCTCAGCGGTCTGAAGCGTGGGCGGGAGATGGTAGCTGTGGATCACCTTGTCCTCACAGAGGAGGACCGCCCGTTCGATGCAATTTTCCAGCTCCCTTACATTCCCCGGCCAGTGATACTGCATCAGGGCGTCTATTGCGGGCGTTGATATCCGTCTTATGTCCTTCCCATACTCCCGGCTGTACTTCTCCAGGAAGTAGTCGGCCAGAAGGAGGAGATCCGCCTCTCGCTCCCTGAGAGGAGGCAGGTATATGGGATAGACATTGAGCCGGTAAAACAGATCCTCCCTGAAGGCCCCGGATTCCACGGCTTCGGCCAGGTCCTTGTTGGTAGCGGCTATGAGGCGTACGCTCACCTTGATGGTCCGGGTCCCGCCCAGCCTTTCCAACTCCCTTTCCTGAAGGACCCTCAAGAGCTTGCCCTGGCTCCCCGGATCAAGGGACCCGATCTCGTCCAAGAATATGGAGCCGCCGTTTGCCAGCTCGAACTTCCCTTCTTTCTGGCGGTCAGCGCCGGTGAACGCCCCCTTTTCATGGCCGAAGAGCTCGGCCTCCACCAGGTTGGCCGGCAGGGCGGCGCAGTTGACCTTGACGAGCGGCTTGCTCGAACGCAGGCTGTTGTAGTGGATGGCGTTGGCCGCGAGCTCCTTGCCCGTCCCGCTCTCGCCCAATAGGAGTACATTGGCGTTGCTCTTTGCCACCTGGGTGATCAGGTGGAACACCTCCTGCATCTTGCGGCTGTTTCCGATTATGTTGCTGAAACTGTACTTCTTGCTGAGCTCTCTTCTCAGCCTCAGGTTCTCCCGGTCCAGCTGCTCCCTTTCCCGGTTGATCCGCTCGAGGAGGCTGAGCTTCTGGGCTATCAGGCCGCCTATTATAGTGAGGAGGGTCACATCGTCGTCCAGGGAAGAGGAGGCGTCAAAGACCCGATCCACGCTCAAAGCGCCCAGGACGCGGCGGCCCTCCTTGATAGGCACGCAGATGAAGGAGATCTTGGATTTGTCCAACCGGCTCCTCGCCTTGGTCCGATCCAGGAACAAAGGCTCCTCGTCCAGGTGGGGAACTGCCATGGGCCGGCCGGACTCCACCACTCGGCCGGTGATACCCTCCCCCAGCTTGTACCGTCCCCGGGAAGGGTCTGAGGGGGCGCCGTGGGCCACCACGATATGTATCTCAGAGGTCTCCGGGGTCAAGAGAGTGATAGAGCCTCGATTCATCCCCAGTCGCTCGGACATAAGGTCCAGTACGTTGTAGAGGGCCTTCCTGAGATCCAGTGTGGCATGAAGCGCACGGGTAATCTCATAGAGGCATGCGATCTTGTCAGGAGGTGATTCCGGCGGCTTTCCTGTGACCATGTTGATCAGGCCTCTTCTTATTCCAGGCTGAATTTGGAGACCTCTTCTTCGATAGGTACTGGATAGCGCCCGTCGAAACAAGCCAGGCAAAGGGCCCTGCGCGGTATGGAAGAGGCCCGCACCAAGCCCTCGAGACTCAGATATCCGAGGCTGTCCAAACCGGCAAAGTCCCGGATCTCGTCCACCGACTTGCTCGCGGCTATAAGCTCTCCACGGGTGGAAAAATCTATCCCATAGTGGCATGGGAACCTGTGCGGCGGGCAGCTGACCAGCATATGGACCTCGCGCGCTCCGATCTTTCTCAGGGTCTTTATCCTGGTCCGGGCCGTGGTGCCTCTGATAATCGAATCCTCCACAATGATCACCCGCTTGCCGCGGAGGAGCTCCCTTACCGGGTTGAGCTTCACCTTGACCCCGAAGTCCCTCATGGTCTGGGAGGGCTGAATAAAGGTGCGCCCGACGTAGTGATTCCTGATCATGCCCATCTCCAAAGGGATCCCCGAGGCATGGGAGTACCCGATGGCAGCATAGGTGCCGGAGTCAGGGAAGGGCATGACCAGGTCCGCCTTCAGCGGGTATTCCGCAGCCATGACCTCGCCTTGTCTTTTCCTGAAAAGATAGACGTTCCGGCCGAATACATTGCTGTCCGGCCTGGCGAAGTAGATCAGCTCGAAGACGCACTGGGCCTTCCCCGCCGGGGGCTCCAATTTGATGCTCTTAAGGCCGCTCCCGTTCACCACCAGAAGCTCGCCGGGCTCCACCTCACGCACGTACTCGGCTTCCACCAGGTCCAGTGCACAGGTCTCGGAAGATATCACCCACCCGGAATCCAGCCTGCCAAGGCACAACGGCCGGAATCCATTGGGGTCCCGAAGGGCGATCATGCTGTCCCCGGCCAGGAGCACCATGGAGTAAGCCCCCTTGACCTTGTTTGCCATATCCAGCACCGCCTGCTCCAGCCCCCCCTTTATCGCCCTTGCCACCAGGTGAAGCACTATCTCGCTGTCCATGGTGGTCTGGAATATGGATCCTTCGTTTTCCAGCGCCGTCCTGAGGCTTTTGGCATTTATAAAGTTCCCGTTGTGGGCCACGGCAAGAGAGCGGCCCGAGTGCCTTATGGTGAAGGGCTGGGCGTTGACCGCCAGGGAGGAGCCGGTGGTGGAATAGCGAACATGTCCCAGGGCCGTGCGGCCTGAGAGGCGCTCCAGGACGCCCTCGTCAAATATGTCGTGGACCAGGCCCATCTCCCTGTGGACCTCCATACAGGAACCGTCCCAGGCCGCGATGCCGGCGCTTTCCTGTCCCCGATGCTGGAGGGCGTAAAGCCCGAAGTAGGTCAGCTTGGCCGCCTCGGGGTGGCCATAGACACCGAATACGCCGCACTCCTCCCTCGGACGTCCAATATCGCAGACAAAGCGCCTCATACCTGCTCCTGTCGGTGGTAGTCTTGAAGTGCGGTCACGTCCAGCCCTCCCTCGCAAATCGCCTGTATGGCCTGGGCTGTGGCCTTGGCCCCGGCCATGGTGGTGGTGTACGGGATCTCCATTGCAAGCGCTGCAAGGCGTATGGACGCGGACTCGGACACGGTCTTCTTTCCGCTCGCCGTGTTGATAACCAGGTGGATCTCCCCGTTCTTGATCATGTCCACGATGTGAGGCCTTCCCTCCCTCACCTTCTTGACTGCTTGGTTCTCGATCCCGTGCCGCGACAGAAAACTGGAGGTCCCCCCTGTAGCGGCTATCTTGAACCCCAAATCCCGCAGCCTCTCAGCCGGGCCAACCAGGTACGGCTTGTCCGCATCCCTTACGCTCATAAAGACCGTCCCGGACAAAGGCAGCCTCTGGCCCGCGGCCATCTGGCTCTTGGCAAAGGCCAGCCCGAAGCCTTTGTCGATCCCCATGACCTCTCCGGTGGACTTCATCTCCGGACCCAAGAGGGTGTCCACCCCGGGAAAGCGGTTGAAGGGGAAGACGGATTCCTTGACTGAAACGTGTTTAGGCACTATCTCGCGCTCCGGCGCCACATCCCTTAGCCTGGCCCCCATTATGACCTTCGCGGCGATCTTTGCAAGGGGCACCCCGGTGGCCTTGCTCACAAAAGGAACCGTGCGGGAGGCGCGGGGGTTGACCTCTATCACGTATATCACTCCGTCTTTTACCGCGTACTGAATGTTCATCAGACCGACGACGCCCAGCTCTTCGGCCAGCGCCCTGGTCGAGACCTTGATTCTATCGATCACCGCCCGGTCCAGGCTTATGGGGGGAATCACGCAGGCGCTGTCTCCGCTGTGGATCCCGGCTTCCTCTATGTGCTCCATTATACCTCCGATCATGGTGTCCTCGCCGTCTGAGACCGCGTCCACGTCGATCTCCACTGCATGGTCCAGGAATCGGTCTATGAGGACCGGCTTGCCGGGAGAGACCTCCACCGCGTTATGTATGTAGGACTCCAGGGACTCGCGGTCATAGACGATCTCCATGGCCCGTCCGCCCAGGACGAACGAGGGTCTCACCACCACCGGGTAGCCGATCTCCTCGGCCATGCGCACAGCCTGGTCCTCCCGCACGGCTATCCGGTTGTCCGGCTGGAGGAGGTCCACCTTTCTCAGCAGGGCCTGGAAGCGCTCCCTGTCCTCGGCCCGCTCTATGCTGTCCGGACTGGTCCCCAAGATCCTCACACCGGCCTCCTCCAGGGGGACGGCGAGATTGAGCGGGGTCTGCCCGCCGAACTGGACTATCACCCCTTCGGGCCTCTCCTGCTCTATGATATTAAGGATGTCCTCCCTGGTCAGGGGCTCGAAGTAGAGCTTGTCCGAGGTGTCGTAATCCGTGCTCACGGTCTCGGGATTGCTGTTCACCATGATGCTTTCCACACCCATCTCCCGCAGGGCGAATGAGGCCTGGACACAGCAGTAGTCGAACTCGATCCCCTGCCCTATTCGGTTTGGGCCCCCGCCCAAGATCACCACCTTTCTGCCGGCGCCGGGCCTGAACTCGTTCTCCCGCTCGTAGGTAGAGTAATAATAAGGGGTATAGGCATCGAACTCAGCCGCACAGGTGTCCACCAGCTTGAATACCGGGGTTACGCCCATAGCCTGCCTGCACCGACGTATGTCCTGCTCCCCCGCTCCCAGGAGCACCCCCAACTGGTGGTCGGAAAATCCGTACTCCTTGGCCAGGCGCATTAGCTCAGGATCAATGGTCCCGGTCGCCTTGTCGGCCCCGGCCCTCACCACATCCTGCTCCAGCTGGTGGAGCTGTCCGAGTTGGTGGAGAAACCACGGGTCGATATGGGTGAGCTCGTGAATCCTTTCCAGGGAAAACCCTGCATCCAGGGCCTGGTATATGGCAAAAAGCCTCCTGGAGTTGGGATTAATCAAATCTTGTTCAAGCTCGCGCGGTTCGGGCGGCCGAGCAGCAGGGCCGGGGCGCTCCCGGCCCAGACCGAAGCGCCCGATCTCCAGGGAACGTACGGCCTTGAGCAGGGCCTGCTTGAAGGTTCGGCCTATGGCCATGGTCTCCCCGACGGACTTCATGGAAGTGGTCAGCCTGTCCTGGGCCCCGGGGAACTTCTCGAAGGTCCACCTTGGAATCTTGACCACGCAATAGTCTATGGTGGGCTCGAAAGAGGCCATGGTCTCCCGGGTGATGTCATTGGGGATCTCATCCAGAGAGTAGCCCACCGCGAGCTTGGCGGCGATCTTGGCAATGGGAAAGCCTGTGGCCTTGGATGCCAGGGCCGAGCTCCTGGACACCCTGGGGTTCATCTCGATCACCACCATCTCTCCGGTCCCGGGATGAACCGCGAACTGGATGTTGGAGCCCCCCGTCTCAACTCCTATCTCCCTTATGATGCTGACTGCCGCATCCCTCATCTCCTGGTACTCACGGTCGGTGAGGGTCTGGGCAGGGGCCACGGTTATACTGTCCCCTGTGTGCACCCCCATGGGATCGAAGTTCTCTATGGAGCAGATTATCACCACGTTGTCCCGGCGGTCCCTCATTACCTCCAGCTCGTATTCCTTCCACCCGATGAGGGACTCCTCCATGATCACTTCGTTGATCATGGAGGAGTCCAGTCCGGACCGGGCCATCCGCTCCATCTCCTCTCGGTTGTAGGCCACGCCTCCGCCTATGCCCCCGAGGGTGAAGCTGGGCCGTATGATCAGGGGGTAGCCGATCCGGTCGGCTGCCCTTCTTGCCTGCTCCATGTCCCGGACGATCTCGTTTTCCGGCACGCGGAGTCCGATTTCTTTCATGGCGTCCCTGAACCGTTCGCGGTCCTCTGCCTTGAGAATCACCGGGATGGAGGCGCCTATGACCTCTACCCCGAATTGCTTCAGCACACCGGACTGCGCCGTCTGCACCGCCGTGTTCAGCCCGGTCTGTCCGCCAAGGGTGGGAAGCAGGGCGTCGGGGCGCTCTTTTTCAATGACCCTGGCCACCATTTCCGCGGTAATAGGCTCGATATACGTCCTGTGGGCCATACCGGGATCGGTCATGATAGTGGCCGGGTTGCTGTTGATCAGCACCACCTGATAGCCTTCCTCCACAAGCGCCTTGCAGGCCTGGGTCCCGGAATAATCGAACTCGCAGGCCTGGCCGATGACTATCGGCCCTGAGCCTATGATCAGAATCTTTTGGATGTCGGTTCGCTTAGGCATGGATAAACTGTTGTGAGCGGGTCCGGAAAAGAGGTCGGACTCCTGCCGGGCCTCCTCCTCTACCCTTTCCAATGGGTTTTCATCATATCTATGAACCGGTCAAAGAGATAGCCGGCGTCGTGTGGGCCGGGAGCGGCCTCTGGGTGGTACTGCACCGAGAAGAGCGGCATCTCCCGGTGCCTGAGCCCCTCGAGCGTCCCATCGTTGAGATTGATGTGGGTAAGCTCCACCCCGTCGTCTTTGAGCGACGTCGCGTCCACGCAGAACCCATGATTCTGGGAAGTTACCTCCACCTTTCCTGTGGCAAGGTCCTTTACCGGCTGGTTCCCCCCGTGGTGCCCGAACCTGAGTTTAAAGGTATCTCCTCCCAGGGCAAGCCCTATGAGCTGGTGTCCCAAGCATATCCCGAATACAGGTCTCCGGCCGAGCTGACGTCTGACAGTCTCCACCGCATAGCCCACCGCAGCGGGGTCTCCCGGGCCGTTGCCGAGAAAAAGGCCGTGGGGATCAAGTCCCTCGATTGCCTCTGCCGAGGCCCCGGCCGGGAGGACGAGGACAGTGCACCCCCTACTCTCCAGTGAGCGCAGAATATTCCACTTGATCCCGTAATCCATGGCCACCACCCTCCAGCCCTCCGGGCAACCGGGCCACTGGAACCCTGCCAAGCCTCCTTCCAAGGAGTTCATGACCCCGCACCGCCACAGGGCCGGCGACGTGCGGGTAACCTCGGAGACCAGATCCAGTCCGTCCATAGGAGGAGAAGCCTTGGCCTTTTCCACCAGGGAAGCCGGATTCAGGTCCAGGGTGGAAAGCGCCGCCCTCATGGCGCCTGCGGAGCGGATCCTCCTGGTCAGCGCTCTGGTGTCCAGGCCCTCAATGCCCGGGACACCCTCCCCCCGCAGGTAGTCGGCCAGCGTAGACGAAGACCGCGGGTTGCTGGGAAATTCCTGGTACTCCCTGACCAGCAGGGCCTTCGCCTTAATGGATTCCGACTCCACGTCCTCCGGGTTCACCCCGTAGGTCCCTATCAGGGGATAGGTCATGGCCACCATCTGACCGAAATATGAAGGATCGGTGAGGATCTCCTGATATCCGGTCATGCTGGTGTTGAAGACCACCTCGCCGGTACTCTCGGCCGGTCCGGTAAAGGACCATCCTTCGAACACACTCCCGTCCTCCAGGGCCAGCAGCGCCTTGATGCGACGATTTTGAACAGTTGAAGCTTTCAGTCCCATGTACGCCTTACCTTGACGCCCATTTGATGTAGCTCCTCCTTTATCTCCTTGATGGTGTGAGTCCCGTAGTGGACGATGGAGGCGACCAGGGCCGCGTCAGCCCTTCCTCGGGTAAGCGCCTCATGGATGTGCTCTATCGTCCCCGCGCCGCCTGATGCGATCACAGGTATATCCACGTTATCTGATATCAGGGCGGTCAGGGTCAGATCATATCCCTCCTTGGTCCCGTCTGCATCGATGGAGTTCAAGCATATCTCCCCTGCGCCCAGCCTCTCCGCCTCCCTGGCCCAAGAAAGGGCGTCCCGGCCAGTGGGAGTCCTACCCCCGTGG
>JBKHIW010000045.1:0-9416 GCA_046538465.1 Desulfobacteraceae bacterium
AAAGGTGATCAAGCCGGGAAAAATCATTAACAAGATCACACAAAAAATATAGGCCGGAATAAAAAATGAGACACCTTTGAATACCTTTTCCAGCGGCACATCCTTGGCCATGCCGCCCACCACATAAGTGGTGGCTCCCACGGGGGGCGTAACCGCGCCCAGCGTGGTTATCACTGTAATAGTCACGCCGAACCAGATGGGGTCATGACCCAGGCTTTCGGCCACCGGGAAAAATATGGGTATGGTTATGAGCAAGAGGGCCAGGGCGTCCATCACCGCCCCGCCTACCATAAAGATGGCGAAGATTATGGCCATTACCACGAAGTCCGGGACCGGCAGCGCGGTAACCCACTCGGCGATGTTAAAGGGGATGCGCGTAACAGTGAGAAATTTCCCGAAGATCACCGCCCCGGCCACGATGGTCATCACCATGCAGGAGATCCTGAGGGTGTCCATAACAGACCCCATAAACCCCTGCCAGCTCAGCCTGCCCTGTCCTACACTTATCAATACGGCGAAAAAGGATCCGGCGGCCCCCGCCTCCGCGGGAGTGAAGAACCCGAAATAGAGCCCCAACATCACCAGGAGAAACAGGACCAGCATCTCCACTGCTCCTGGAAGCGCTCTCATCTTTTCACCGAAGCTGGTCTTCGGTCCCACCGGCCCCCATTCATGCCTGAATCGGCAGAGGATATAGACCGTGAGCGCGAGCAGGGCGGCAAGAATGACGCCTGCCACCACACCGCCGTAGAAAAGCTCTCCAATCGACTGGCCTGTGTATAATCCGATCACGATCAAAACCACGCTCGGAGGGATCACCACTCCCAGGGTGGAGCCGCAGGCAATGGCGCCGGTGCTCAGCATTGAGTCGTACTTGAACTTCTTCATCTCGGGCAAGGCTACCGTAGTCATTGTTGCAGCGGTGGCCGCATTGGACCCGCATATTGCGGCGAATGCGGCGCAGGCCACAATCGTGGCCATGGCTATACCTCCCCGGATCTGGCCCACCCACTTGTATGCGGCGTCGTAGAGTTTTCTGTTGACCCCGGAGTAAAAGGCGATCTGCCCCATAAAGATAAACAGCGGGATCACGGTGAGGCCGTACTTGGAGAACGTCCCCCAAAGCTCGGTGCCCAGCATGGCCAGCCCGGCGTTCACGTTGAGCACATAGCAGTACCCGGCGAACCCCACTATGGCCATGGCAAAACCCACCGGCATACCCAGGAAGAAGAGCACCCCCAGGAGAACCAGTATCCCAACGACTCCTACAGTTGCCAGACTCACTTTTCATCCTCCTTCCCGCGCAGCAGGGATTTGAGGAACTCCGTGAGGAAGGTAAGAGACAAGATCCCGCATCCCACGGCCACGCCATACGTGAACGGATAGTAGGCAATTCTGAGTGTCTCAGTGACCTCCCCGCTGGCATAGAGGATATATGCGTACTCGCTGATCTTCCAGGCTACCAGGGCGAAAAAGATCGTGCAGATGAAGCTGTTTATGAAGGTTAGGATGCGCTGGGTCCTCTTGGAAAACATCATGATGAGGACGTCTACAGCGATATGCCCCTTCATCAATTGTGTGTAGCCGAGGGCGAAGGCGGCTGCAATGGCACCAAAAAACCCCATCAACTCAAAGGTGCCTCTGACAGGGACCGCCACTATCCGGAGGAATATATTGGCGCAGGTAAGCACAATCATGGCCACCAGGAAGACACCGCCCATCCAAACAAGCACCCGATTCAAAAACCGGGTAAGGCTCTCCAGTGAATTCATTGGCTCAGCCCCTTGGGTCCTCCCAAACATTTTTCGGGAGTTCCGAATGAGCACCCGCACACCGTCGGGTGTGCGGGTGCCTCTTTTGGTTTAGAGTCGGACTAGAAACGGCCGGCGCTTATTCAGCCGCGTACTTATCCCTCAATGATTCGATGTCCTTTACAATCTCCTCAGCCGGAAAACCTTTCGCCTTGGCATCGGCTATCCAGTCTTCGACTATGGGCTCCAGCCTTTCATCCCACTTGGCCCTTTCCTCGGGCGGGAGCTCAATGATCTCGATGTCGTAGGTCTCCTTGGACCACCTGATGGATTCCTGCACGTGGCCGTCCATATAGTTGCCGGTCCATTCGGCCTGCTCAACCCTCATGTCGTCCATCACCTTCTTAACGTCGTCCGGAAGGGAGTTCCACGTCTTCATGTTCATCACCACGGAAAAGGGATAGATCACGGTGTCGGTCATGGTAACGTACCTGCAGAGCTCGGCGTACTTGAAGTCCTTCATCACTTCCAGCGATGAGAACAGCCCGTCGACCACTCCCTTTTGCAACGCCTCCGGGGTATCGGACATCGGCATTCCCACCTGATTGGCATCCCATGCCTCCAGGATCTGGGCGGCCCCTCCGGAGGCCCTGAGATCCATGCCCTTGATGTCTTCCAGAGTTCTTACCGGATTTCTGGACATGATATTGGAAGGAGCCGTGCTGAACATGGTCAGGACCTTGACCTTGGAAAAGGCCTCTGGCTGGTACTTCTGGTAAATGTCCCAAAGGACCAGGCTGGCTACCCTGGCATCGGGAAGGCCCAACGGCAGGCTGGTAGCGTTGGTCACGGTGAACCGCCCCGGTTGATAAGCCATGCACAGACAGCCGATATCGGCCTGGCCGTGGATCACGCCGTCCATCATATTCTTGGCGTCGAGGAGCGTCCCTCCTGGAAAGGTCTTGATGGACACCTTACCATCGGTGCGCTCTTCCACCTCGGTCTTCCACCGCTCCATCTGCACGCAGGGGAATGTGGGAGCGGGGGGGAAGTTGGCATAGTTCAGCTCGATGGTATCGGCCGCGGCCGGTGCAGGCGAGATGCTGAAGCCCAGAGCCGCGGCGAGAAACACCCCGGCCAGAGCGAGTACAAGATTCCGTCTCATAGTGCAGACCTCCTTTTGCGAGGCGGGTTCATTCCAAAACCTCCCGCCACTAATGGGTGGACTGATCAGCAACACTTCGGCCCAGAACTTATCTCTTCTTTGTTGTCTTCACCTCCTTTCAAAGAGTTAAGTTGTTTATAATCTAACCGAAATCCGTCCAAATGCCGCAAGCAGCACCGCGGCCCGTTAAAACTACAGAGACAAGCAACGAGCTCCCGGTCTTTTCAAGCCCCATCAATTAGTACCACGTAATAAGCGCTTCCAAACAATATACAATATAGCCCTATAAGATGCTCGGTTCAACCCATTCCCCAAAAACATCGCGGAATACATTAGCCATCTCACCTACAGTTGCGTATGCCTTGCAACACTCTACAAGGTATGGCATGACATTTTCATTGCTATTAGCTGCCTTTTCAAGGCCTTTGAGGGAATCCCGCACCGCCTGATTGTCACGGCTGCTGCGAAGCTCTTTCAGGCTGTCCACCTGCTTCTGCGCCCATTCTTCATTGTATTCATGGAGCTCGACTTCCATGTCCACTCCCTCTGTATATTTGTTGACGCCTACCTTGACCACCTCTCCGGATTGGAGCTTGCGCTCGTACTCATAGGCCTGGCGTGCAACCTCGCGCTGGACATAGCCTGACGAGACCGCCTTTACCATGCCCCCGATCTTCTCCACCGTTTCCATCTCCTCCAGGATCTTTTCTTCCATCTGCTTGGTAAGCGTCTCCACGAAATAAGACCCTGCCAGAGGGTCCACTGTGTCCCTCAGGCCTATCTCATCCATAAGTATCTGGAAGGTGCGGAGTGAGAGAAGCGCCGCCCGCTCAGTGGGTATGGTGTAGGCCTCGTCGAATGAGCAAAGCGCTGTGGTCTGAGCGCCGGAGAGCGCCGCGGCCAAGGCGTAATAAGCTCCTCGCATAATATTGTTCTCGGGCTGCTGCTTGGTCATGCCTGAGCCGCCTCCGCCGAATATCCCCCTCAAAAAAAGGGCCTTCTTGTTCTCAACCCCGTACTTCTCATGCAGGAGCTTGGCCCAGAGCTTCCGAGCCGCCCTGAACTTGGCCACCGTCTCCCAGAGATTGCCGTATATGTTTAGGTTGAAGGAAAACCTGCCCACAAAATCTTCGGCCTTGTAGCCCCTTCGGATCACCTCATCCATGTAAGCGAACGCGATCATGAAGGCATAGGATATCTCCTGGGCCGGGGTGCATCCGGACTCCCGGATGTGATAGCCGCACACGGAGACCGGGTTGCACCTCGGAAGCTCCTTCATGGAGTACTCAATGGTGTCGCCTATAAGGCGGACGGCAGGCTCCACAGGGTAGATCCAGGCCCCTCGACCCACCATCTCTTTAAGGATGTCGTTTTGAGGTGTAGCGGAGATCTTTTCCTTGGCATAGCCGTACTTCTCCGCCACCGCCTGGTACATGGCCAGCATTATAGAGGCCACGGCATTTATGGTCAGCCCTGAGCCTATTCGGTCCAGCTGTATGTCCTCAAACGCGGTCTCAAAATCCCTCAGGGAGTCCACCGCCATGCCGACCCGGCCCACCTCTCCTTCGGCCATGGGGTCGTCCGAGTCGTATCCCATCTGGGTGGGCAGATCAAAGGCCACGTTGAGCCCCGTTTGCCCGTGGGAAATCATCAGTTTGAAGCGCTGATTGGTCTCTTCCGGGGTGCCGAACCCGGTATATTGGCGGGTGGTCCAATTTCGGCTCCTGTACCCCAAGGGGTAAAGGCTCCGAGTGAACGGAAACTCGCCCGGATTCCCGAGGTCCTGTTCATAATCGAACCCGATCTCCTCCAGGTCCCGGGGCGAATATACCGGGTTGACCTCTATCCCTGATTGAAGAATAACCTGTTTAATGGCGTCCTTGTCGTCCTTGATATATGTGGCTACGCCCATAGTCCATTACCCTCTCTTGTGGTGTGGGTGCACCTCCAGCCCCGCGTCGCGGGCCGATTCTCACTTCACATTGTCACGAATGAAGTCAACGATCTCCTGAAACGGGGTGCCTCCAGGGAAGACCCCGTCTACTCCGATCTCCTTTAATACCTGGATGTCCCTGTTGGGAATCACGCCGCCCACCACCACCAGCATATCGCTTACCCCCTTGTCCCGTAGCAGCCCCATCAGTTTCCGGCAGATGGGGATGTGGGCCCCGGACATTATGGAAAGGCCCACCACGTCCACGCCTTCCTGCAAGGCCTGCTCGGCGATGCTGTCCACCGTCTGGTGGAGCCCGGTGTAAACGACCTCCATCCCTGCGTCCTTGAGCGCATGAGCCACCACTTTGGCTCCGCGGTCGTGACCATCCAATCCAGGTTTTGCCAACAATACCCTTATCTTTCTATCAGCCATGGCTCCTCTTGCTCCTTTTACTCGGCAGGCCCGCTCCTCCGCAAGGTCCCGGATCCCACCGGTCCCCTCCCCCGGGAGTCGAACTCCCTGATCACCACTTCCTGTCCCCTGAGGATATGCTCTCGCACCAGCTTTTCCACACCGTCCGCATCGCGCTTTCCGATCAAAGTCACCATCCGGCGATGATCATCATTGCTCACCCGCGCCCAGGACTCGGACTTGAGCAGTACCTGGCGGAACCGATAAATCTGGTCGCGCAGGTCGTTTATCATCTTGACCAGCCTTGGACTGCGACTGAGTGCATAGAGCATATCGTGGAACTCGGTATTGATCCGGAGCAACGGATGCAGATCGCCTTCATCCATAGCCCTCTGGTACTCATCTATTTTCTCTTCCAGCCGTTCGAGCTCCCCTTCCCTGTGCTGAACCGCAGCCAGCCGAGCCGCATAGCTCTCCAACACAGCCCTGATTCCAAAGGTTTCCCTGATGTCTTCCTTGGTCAGACCCACCACGAAAAAGCCGCCTGAGGGGCCGGGCCGCACGAGGTGCTCCCTTTCCAGCTTGTGGATACCCTCACGCACAGGGGTGCGGCTTATCCCCATCGCCTCAGCCAGCCTGCTCTCCACCAATCGGCTTCCCGGGGCCAGATCCCCCTTGAGGATGGCGTGTCTTAGGTGCCGGTAGACATGCTCCCCCAGGGAGCGTCTCTCCGGCAGGGACTTCAGCATACTCAAATCCGGCTCTGGAAATCCTGTCTCAGCAACCATAAGGCCTAGTACCTGCTCAGTACCTCCCGGGACAATATCAGCTTCTCCACCGCCTTGGTGCCCTCGTAGATCTCGATCACCTTCGCGTCCCTATAGAAACGCTCTATGGGGTAGTCTTTCAGGTACCCATATCCCCCATGAAGCTGCAGGGCCTCGTCCACTACCTCAACGCCGATCCGGGCGGCGTACCACTTGGCCATGGCCACCAGCCGCTTGTCCACGTTCCCTTGATCCAGGTTCCAGCAAGCCTTGTAAATCAGGTTCCTGGCAGTCTCGATCTTGGTGTCCATCTCGGCCAAGGTAAACTGAACGTCTTGAAAAGCAGCAAGGGGCTGTCCGAAGGCGACACGCTTCTTGACGTGTCTCACGGCCTGCTCCATGGCTCCCTGGGCCAGACCCAGACCGTGAGCGGCCACGTAGGCGCGGGAGTGATCGAAGAACTTCATCAATTGGTAAAAGCCCTGGCCCTCCTTCCCGCCCAGCAACTGGCTCTCCGGGACGCGGCAGTCGCTGAGGAAGATATCACCCAAGTCCCCCGCCCGGGTCCCCATTTTTTCAGCGTGCGTGACATCGTACCCCGGCGTGTCGGTCTCCACGATCAAGAAGCTCCACTTCTTGTGCCTCTCCGCATCAGGGTCGGTCTTGCACAGGATAATAATGAAATCCGCTATAGTGGCGTTTCCGATCATTACCTTGTTGCCGTTGATGACATACGAATCCCCGTCCTTTTCAGCGCGGGTACCGACATTGGATACATCGCTGCCTGCTTCAGGCTCGGTGGTGGCCATACCCATCTTCTTGCTGCTCTCCGCCACCCCGGGCAGATACTTTTCCTTCTGCTCTTCAGTGCCGAACCACCAGAGTAGTTCGCTGCCGAACGAGCAGTTGATCAAGGCCTGGGAGATCCCCGGATCCACACGCCAGAACTGCTCCAGTATCAAGGCCTGCTCCAGGAAGCCCAGCCCGGGACCTCCATGCTCTTCCGGGATGGTGGAACCTACAAACCCGAGCTCGCCGGCCTTTTTCCATATCTCCTCGGGAAACCGGTTCTGGGCGTCACACTCCGCTCCCACCTCGGGGAATTCCTTTTCTGCAAACTCCCGCGCAGCACTCTGTATATCCCTTTGTTCGTTGGTCAGCTTAAAGTCCATTGCGCTCCTCCACCTAGCCGTGTCCTTTTTCAGATTACTCCCTTTTTCTCCAGTTCAGCCAGCCGCTCCTCCGAGTAGCCCAGCTCTCCCCCATAGATCGCCCGATTGTGCTCGCCGAATCTTGGCGGAAACGACAGCTCACGATCCCTCTCTTCCATGAACGGAGTGATATTAGGGGGCGGAGGCAGGGTCACTTCCAGGCCGCTTTTGGGATCTCTCGACCGGAGCAGCCTCCTCTGAACCAGGGGGTCGGAGACTACCTCGGAGACCTTGTTGATCTTGCTGACCGGTATGTTGATGTCCTTCAGCAGCTCAATAATTTCGGCCGAGGTGTGGTTCTCGGTGATGCTGTTGATCTCACGGTTTATGTTCTGTACATCCGCTATCCTGCCCGCATTCTTCTCATATTCGGGCCTGTCCAGCCTTGTAAATATATCCTGTGAGACCAGGGCCTTCCACTGCCGGTCATTGCCCACAGCCAGATACACGTACCCGTCGCTGGTACGGTAGACCGAGACCGGGCAGAAGAACTCATGGGTGTTGCCCCTTCGGGTGATAATCCTTCCAAGCAGTGTGGAAAGAGTAATGGGAACGGTAAGCCATGAGACAGAGGACTCGTACATCGACATATTTATACAGGCCCCCTCCCCGGTTTTCTCCCGGTTGAACAGGGCCTTCATCAGGAGCCCGTAGCTATGTTCGCTGGTCCCCATATCCGGCAGAGGGATACCCAAGACTTGGGGGTCGCCGTCCGGCTCACCGGTCAAGTCCATTAGTCCGGAGCGGGCCTGAAGGATGGGATCATAAGCCGCCTCATTAATATCCGGACCGAAGCCCGTGACCCCCAGCCAGATCAGATCGGGTTTCACCGTCTTGAGTGAGTCGTAGTCTATCCCCAGTTTGCGATAGTTCCGCGGAAGCTGGTTAGTGGCGAAAATATCCACATCCAGGTCTCTGATCACCCGATGAAAGAGCTCCCTGCCCTCGGGTTCGGCCAGATTCAGGGTGAGCGCCTCCTTGCCGGCATTTATACAGAGGAAGTAGGCGTTCATGCGCTCCTCGTCCAGGACCCTTTCGCCTATCATTCGGTTTGGATCGCCGTAGACCGGGTGCTCCAGCCTGATCACCCGCATACCGTCCTGAGCCAGGCGATAGGTGAGATAGGGCAGAACCGTCGCCTGCTCCAGCGAAAGCACCGTGATATTTTTTAGGATCTCCATGTGGACCCCCCGCCTTTTTTTGGTTGTTGTATACTGTATACAACCTGAGCCTGTCAAGAAGTTTCGCCGGGACCTCGGCCGCCGCCTTTTTGGTATTTCCACACAGCCCTGTTGTGCTCTGCAAGGGTCCGGGAAAAATGGTGGGACCCGTCATTGCGTGAGACGAAATAGAGATAGTCGGTGTCAGCCGGATCGAGCACCGCCTTCATGGAATCAATGCCTGGATTGGCAATAGGTCCGGGCGGCAGCCCCCTTATCTCGTAGGTATTATAAGAGGTGGGTGTCTCCAGATCCTTGCGGGTCAAGTTTCCGTCGAACTCTGACAGCCCGTAGATCACAGTGGGATCGCTCTCCAAGCGCATCCCCCTATCCAAGCGGTTTAGAAACACCGAAGCGATCACCGGTCTTTCCGAGGCAAGCCCGGTCTCTTTCTCCACAATGGACGCCAGGATCACCAGTTCCTTTAGGTCCATGCCCCTCTCCGCGGCATGCTCCCTTAACGGCCGCGCCACCTCCAGGAACCTCCGGATCATCTCTTCCACCATCCTTCTCGGTCTGAGACCCCGGGCGAAATAATATGTGTCAGGATACAAATACCCTTCCAGGGTGGGGCCGGGAAGCTCGTGGGCCTCGATCAACCCCTTGTCTTTCAGGAGCGCCGTGACCTCGGAGCGCGACGAGACAAGGCCTTTGGCTTCCAAGAGGGCGGCTATCTGATCCACGGTGTACCCCTCAGGCACAGTGACCACATGGGTCACCACACTGCCCGAGGTCAGCTCCTCCAGTATCTCCGCAGGGGACATATTCGGCCCTATGTTGTACTCGCCCGCCCTTATACTTCCACCGGCGCCTTTGAGGCGGGCCCACAACCTGAAGGCTCGCCGGTCGGCGATAATGCCGGCCTGCTCCAGCTCACCCGCCACTCTCGGAAGAGCCCAACCCTGTTCCACCACAAAGAGCCGCGGGGCGGCTTCCGGATCCGCCGGCCGCCACA
>JBKHIW010000046.1:0-9251 GCA_046538465.1 Desulfobacteraceae bacterium
GGAAACACCAGGGGAAATGCGTGTAACCATGTAGCAAATCGGTGTTTGTGTGGTTTCCCAAGTGTGGCATCGAATTACACGCCTCCGTAGGCCCGGGCAAAGGCCTGTCTTCTCTCATGGCCGGAGCGCCTGTCAGAGGAAGACCTCCTCTCCCTCCATTCACCGATGTCGGTGACCACCCTCTGATCGGTCTTCCGGCGATCCCGGCTGCTTCGGCGGTCCTGGCATGACCTGCGGTCCCGGCCGGATCTCCTGTCCTTTCCGGACCTTCTCTCCGGGATATGGTCTGCATAGGTAAACTGTCTCCTGTCTCTGCCCGAGCGCCGGCCTCCGTTGTCCCAAACAGATGAGTTTTCAGGCATTCAGCATCCCTTTCCGTCCGCCATGAGATACCGCCTGAAGATGATTCTCTCGTAATGGCAACAGATGAACCTTGCCGGTCGCTTGCCGAGGCCCAGGTCTCTCAGACGGCAGTAGATGTGGAGTGGATTCAAGTAGTGCTCGATCAGGGTGGTCATCCAGGTCCCCCGCCTCTCAAGTGGTTGGTCTCCTGTTGAGCAAGACGCATGCCGGGGCGGGCGGGTGCATGATCGAATTTTAATGGAGTATTAACAGGTGATTAACGGGAAGGGGTGGGGGAGGGAGAAGGAGGCGTATAATCGGCTTCCAAGCCTCCGTGTAGAGTCTTTCCAAGAAGTGGTAAGGGGGAAGCTTTAGGAATCGGCGAGGTTGAGGTCGGCTATGCGGTTCAGGAGGGTCTTGTAGCTTACCCCGAGGAGGCGGGCTGCCTGCTTGCGGTTCCAGCGGACCGAGGCGAGGGTCTTTTCTATGGCCTCGCGCTCTATCTCCGAGGTGTATGCCTTTACCAGGGTCTTGAGGGTGCCGTTTTGGAGGTGGGCGGCGATGGCCTCTTCGGACCAGGGATCAAGATCGCAGGAGGGAGAAGCGGGCTCGGTGAGGGGGATTTCGTTGGAGAGGAATGACCAGTCCCTCATGACCACGGCCCGGCGGATCACGTTTTCAAGCTCCCGGACGTTGCCGGGCCAGTGGTAGGAGACGAGGTGGTCCATCGCCTGTTTGGGAATATCCAGTGGGGGGCGGGCGAGTTCTATGGAGTACTTGAAGAGAAAGTAGCGGGTCAAGAGGGGGATGTCCTCCCGGCGGTCCCTCAGCGGGGGGGCCTTTATGTGCATGACCCCGAGGCGGTAGTATAGGTCTTTGCGGAACTCGCCTGATTCCACGCGGGCGGAGAGGTCGGAGTTGGTGGCGGCGATCACCCGGGTGTCCACCTCCTTGTCCAGGGTGCCTCCCAGGCGGGAGAAGACCTTCTCCTCGAGGACTTGGAGGAACTTCACCTGGAGGGCGAGGGATAGGTCGCCTATCTCGTCGATGAAGAGGGTCCCTCCGTCGGCGAGCTCCAGGCGGCCGGGCTTGTCGCTGTAAGCGCCGGTAAAGGCGCCCTTCTGGTACCCGAAGACCTCGCTCTCGAGGAGCGAGTCCGGGAGCGCCCCGCAGTTGATCTTTACCAGGGGTTTTTTCCTGCGAAGGGAGTGGCAGTGGATGGCGCGGCTGATCAGCTCCTTTCCCGTACCGCTCTCCCCGGTCACCAGTACCGCCACGTCTTTTTCAGCCACCATGGCGATCTTGCGGCGGATTTCCTTAATGGCCCGGCTCATGCCGATTATGGCCGGATACTGGAGCTCCGGGCCCCATGGATCCGCCGCCTTCAGGCCCTCGGCCAGGGCCGAGGCAACGGCGAGGGAGCTCGAGCGGGGCGGGACGCACCTGACCCTGCCGAATGGGCCGCAGGAGGCGGTGGCGAAGAGCTCCGGGGCGTCGCTTGCCACTACCACCGGGAGCTCGGGCTCCAAGACCTTCAGCTCCTGGAGGGTCTCGAGGAGTCTCGAGTCTCCCGCAGGCGAGAGAAAGGCGGCGGAGGGTTTGTATCGCCGGAAGTCCGAGCGGAGGTCTCCGGAGCTCTCTGAGACCTCGTATCCCGCCTTGCGGATATACTCCGCCCATGGCCCGGCCGAGCCGGGCTTTCCGTTTACCAGGAGTATCATGGGAGCCTCTTTCAAGTGTGTAAGGCCCTGGATATGGCGTCTGCGAGCTCGGAGAGATCCACCGGCTTGGTGATGTAGCCGCGGATCATCTCCCTTACGTCCTGGTCTATGCCGTCCGGACCGACCTCGTGGTAGCCGGACAGGATAACGATCCTGGCCTCCGGGTCTATACGGACTATCTCCTTGATGCAGGAGATGCCGTCCATCTCGGGCATGTTCCTGTCGATCAGGACGAGATCCGGCCGGTGGTAGTCAAAGGTGGACGGGGCCTCCTTGGAGCGGTTCACCTTTATGACCTTGTAGCCCAGGTGGTCTATCAGGCTTCCCAGGCTCTCCAGTACCAGGTCATCGTCATCCACCACCAGGACCTTTTCCTCCCTCTCCCCTGTCCCGGCCTTGGCCATGTACTCGGAGGGGGCCTGCTTGACGCTTTGTACGGCCGGGAGCCTTATCTCAAAGGCGCTACCTTTCCCCAAGGTGGAAGAGACGCTTATCCTGCCCTTGTGCTGCTGTATGATGCCGCTGCTGGTGGATAGCCCCAGGCCGGTCCCCCGGCCCACGTCCTTTAGGGTAAAGAACGGGTCGAAGACCCGCTCCTGGGTCTCCCGGCTCATACCGATGCCTGAATCCGAGACCGACGCCACCACATAGCCGCCCTCCCTCCTCGCCTCGACCTTTATGCGGCCGCCCGAGGGGAGTGCGTCGCGGGCGTTTGTCAGGAGATTCATAAAGACCTGGCTGAGGAGCGAGGGGTTTCCCTTGACGTAGAGGTCCTTTTCAAGCTCGAGCTCCAGCTCGATCTTCCGGTCCAGGACCCTGGAGATCATATTATAGGTCTTCTCTATGACCTCGGTCAGGTCGATCTCTTCAAAGGGCCCTCCCCCCTTGTCCTGCCTGGCGAACTGGAGGAGGTCATTGGTGAGATCAGCGCCTTTTTTTACCGAGTAATAGATCTTCTCGGCTATATCGCTTATCTCTTTATCCCCTTCCTTGAGCAGCTCCAGGTACTCGATGTTTCCGTAGATCGCCTGCAGGATGTTGCGGAAGTTGTGGGCCACGCCGCCTGCAATAAGGCCCATGGACTCCATCTTCTGGGAAGTCAGGAGCTGCATCTGGAGCTCCTTCTGCTCCCTTTCAGCCATCTTCTGCTCGGTCATGTCCTCGAAAAGGGCCACCACCTCAAGAGAAGGGAGCCTGTATATGTAGTACTCCCTATGGGAGGCGGACTCTCCTTCGCAGGCAAGGGTCATCTCCAGGTGCTCGGGCCGTCCGCTCGCCCATACCCTGAGAAGCGCCTCTCCGAGATCGGATTGATTGAGGTGGGGGAGGCCCTCTATAAGGGACTTGTTTTTAACCCCCTCCCTCTCCATGCCCTCGATTCTCAAGCCGGCCCGGTTTATATCCAGCACGGTGAAATCATCCTCTCCCTTTTCAAGCACCATGGCCCCTAGCTTCATGTTGTTGAATATCGCCCTGAACCGGATCTCGCTCTCCCTCAGCTCCTCTTCCGCCTGTCTGAGGGCCGTGGTACTTGACTCCACCATGCCTTCGAGCTCGGAGATCAGGGCGGCGTTTTCAATGGCAAGGGCCGCGGGGCTGGCAAGGGCGCTGAGGAGATGGAGATCGCCCTTGCGGAACCCGTAGGAATCCGAAAGGGAGTCGAGGTAAATCACTCCGCGCACCTTTCCCCTGCTTATCAGGGGGACGCACAGGACCGAGCGGACCGGGCTTTCCTCCTCCAGTATCCCGTCCTTTTCCATGCCGGCGAGGCCGGCTTTCATAACCGGCTTTACCTCCCTAAGCACCCTTTCCACTACAGAGCGGCTATAGCCGTCTTGGGCGGCAATGTCACGGCGGGACTTGATGATCACCTCCTCCGGCTCCCCTGTCTCCTGATCCATCCGGAGTATGGCGGCCCTGTCGATCCGCTTGAATATCTCCAACAGGTAGTCGACAAGCCTGTGGAAGACCTCGGGCAGGCTCAGAGACCCCATCAGGGCCTCGGACATCACCTGGAGGAGCTCCATGTTTTTTACATAGGTCATCGGGCGGTCTTCACTCGCCGCCTTGAGGAGGTCCAGGCTGGTGGTCCCGGCATCCTCTTCTCCGCCGGCTGTATCCTCCTCCGGGGGGCGGTCCTTCGGCCTTTTCAGCCTGAAGGTGTTCCCGCCCACCGTGATATGGTCGCCTTCGCCTACGGGATAATCCAGCCCCGGCTCCAGGGGCTCGCCGTTCAGCATGGTGCCGCTGCCGCTCCACAGATCCTGTACATACCAGGCCCCGTTTCGGGCCGTTACCTTTGCGTGGATCCTGGAGACCGCCTCTTCCTGGAAACACAGATCGTTCTTTTCCGAGCTGCCCACAGTGGCTGTAGGGCCCTGGACCTGAAAGGCCCTCCCCTTTCGGTCCCCTGTCATCAGCTCAAAGGCGATCCCGGGCTTCCGGGGTGCATCAGGGGCAGGGCTCATTGGGCCTCCTGGAACAACCGGTTTATGTGCTCCAAAAGCTCCGCCATCTTGATCGGCTTTGAGAGCACCAGGTCGGCGTTACTCTCGATGGCCGCGGATTCGGGCTCCTTTCCATATCCGGTGATGGCGATCACCGGCGTCTCAGGGTGAGAGGACTTTGCAGCGGATACAATCCCCAACCCGCTTACAAAGGGCATTACAATATCGGTTATAACCATGTCGTAGCCGCCGTTCTTCAGCTTTTCCAGCCCTTCCATGCCGTCATTGGCCTCTATCACCGTGTAGCCGCGAAGCTCGAGGTGACGGACCATCACCGCCAGGACATCAGGATCGTCTTCCACCACCAAAATGCGCCTCTTTTCCATGTTCTCAGCCCCCGCCCGCCTTTCCCGCCCTGAACGACTCCAGATACGCCAAGTCCTTTGCCTGGGTGTTCTTGGTGCCTATGGCAAGGACCCACGTCCTGCCGTCGATCTTCTGAAAATACAGCCGCCCTGAATAGGCGAACTCCGCTTCCAGCACGTTGGTCTTTCCCCCTTTGCCGAAGACCTTCCTCTTGACCGCCACCCTGCCCTGGTCCTGGTCCAGCGCCTTGATGAGCTCCTCCGCCTTCAATTGCGCATCACCAGGGAGCTCGGCCATCCCCTCCATGGACCTGTCGGTAAACTCCAGGTTCTTGTAAAGAGAGCTCAGACGCTTCTTGAGGCTGTCGACCTCCTTCTTCTTGGGTTTCTTGAGCTTTTCCTTTGCCCGATCGAGCTCCTCCCTGAGCTCCATCACCTCCAGCTCGGTCTCCTCCCTGAGGTCCTTCTGCCTGGCAGCCCCCTGCTCCAGGCCCTCCAGCTCCTCCAGGAGGCCGTCCACGTCCTGGGTCAGCTTGTCGCGCTCCCGGCTGAGCTCCCCGATCCTCTGCCTGTACTCCTCCTCCCTCTCCCTGACCGCCTCCAGGGTGGACTTTGCCTGTTCGAGCTGCCCTGCCAGGGCCTCCATCTCCCTTTCCTGCTCTTCGTCCTCCACCCTGGCCCTTCTCCTTAATACCGTGTGCAGGATCCCTGCCGAAAGGAGCACCCAGAAGAGAAGCACCCCGTTCGCCAGCCACCCCTTGTGCCTTATTTCCAGGTCGGTCTGGACATCCAGGCCCTCGTTCAGGACCTTGAAGTTCTCCGAGGCCGTCTCCATGTAGTCGAAGTCCCGGTCTTCTCCCGCCTCCCCCCTCATCTGCTCCCTTATATCCACGGGGTAGAGGATGCGCTCCCCGGACTTCACCAGGATCCGGGTCCTCACCCCGAGGTCGTAGACAAGGCTCCCGGCCAGATGCCTGGAGATATTCCTCCTTATCTCGGCCTCTACGGAATGGCGGCCTTCCAAGAGGGCCTGCTGGTCCTGGATTACCACCCGTTCTATAGTGTACGCCTCCCTTCGACCCAGATAGGACTCCAAGAGATCCAGGCTGGAGACATACCCCACAGGGGGTATCAAAAGGCACAGAAAAAGTATCTTGAACGGAAACCGCCTCACTTCTATTACCCGCCTCTAATGGCATCCAGGGTCTCCCTGGCCTCCTCGGCGCCCTCAAAGTCGGGATCGATCTCCAGGGCCTTTTCCAGACGCTCCCTCGCCTTTTCCTTCTGCCCGTCCTTATAATAGGCCATGCCCGCGTGATAGAGGATCACAGGGTGCTCGGGGGCGAGCTGCAATGCGTCCTCCAGCTCGCTTATCGCGCTCGGGTATCTCTCCTTGAGATAGTAGATCCAGCCCAGGGTGTCCATGACCCCGGGGCTCTCAGGCGCGTTGCGCTTGGCGATCTGTGCGAACTTGAGCGCCTCGTCGATGTTGCCCCCGGATTCGGCTATCCTCCAGGCCAGGTTATTCGCGGCAGGGGCGAAGTCCTCCTTTTTCTCCAGCGCCTTCCTGTAGTAGGACTCGGCCTCCTCCCCCTTTCCCTCCTGCTCCAGTATCGATCCCAGGGCCATGTACCCGGGCAGATACCCCGGATGCTTTTCCAGGAGCGACTCGTACTGGCCCTTGGCCTCGTCCAGCCTGCCCTCGCTCGCATATATGGCCGAGAGCATGGGGTAGGCCGCGGCCATATTCGGGTTCTTGGCTATGGAGGACTTCAGGAGCTCCTCGGCCTTCTCCCTTTCCCCTTTGGCCACAAAAACCCTGGCCGCGGTGTAATCCAAGAAACCTTCCACCCTGGGATTTTCTCCCACCTTGCCCCTGTGGCCCTCCACAATCTCGAGCGCCCTTTCGTACTCCTTCTTCCGGATGGCATCGGCCACCATTATACCCAGGGCCGTGGTCTGGGAGGGGTCGAGCCCCAGGGCCTTTTCCAGGTGCTCCAAGGCCTCCTCTCCCCTGCCGGTCATGGAGCACAAAAGCCCCAGTCTCAGGTATGCCGGGGCATAATCAGGCCTCATATCTATCACCTTTCTGAAGGCCTCCTCCGCCCCCTCCGGATCCCTCTCCAGGATCTTCAATGCGCCCCAGAGCATGTTCGCCTGTATGCTCTTGGGCGCCAGCTCCAGGGCCTTTTCCAGCTGCTCCCTGGCCAGATTCGCATCCCGGCTCCTCAGGTGTATCTCGCTGAGGAGTAGCCTCGCCCTCACATCCCTGGGATTTTCTTCGACCGCCTCCACCAGGTGAGTCCTTGCCCGCTCAATGTTTCCCAGGCCGAGCTCGGCCAGGGCCTTGTAATAGTGGGCCCTGGAGTTCCTTGGGTTATCGCTCAGGACCAGGTCCAGCCGCTTAGCCCCCTCCCTGAAGTCCCTCTTGGCAACCAGTATGCGCCCCTTCAGAAAATTGGCCGCCGGATGGCCGCTGTCCTTTTCCAGCACCCGGTCTACCACGGCTTCCGCCTCGTCCACCCTGCGGAACTCGTAGTGCAGCTCGGCCAGCCCTATCTTGAGATTGGGATCCTTTTGATCGGCCTCAACCGCCTTTTTCATGGTCTCCACGGCGTTTTCATACTCCCCCCTGCGCTGGTAAAACCCGGCGAGCCTCACCAGCGGGGAGACGTCGGTCCGCGGAGCCAGCTCCACCGCCCTTTGCAGGATCTTTTCCGCCTCGCCCCACCTCTCCAGGCTCTCGTAAAAGGCGGCCAAAACAGCCAGGTCATTATACTCGGCCTCGGATGTCTCTATCATACGCAGCAGAAGAGATTCAGCCTCCTCCACATCCCCCTCCTGCTTCTCCATCCTGGAGAGCTCCACATAGGGCGCGCGGGCTGCAGGCTCGATCGAGATCACACTCTTGTAGCAGTCCTTGGCCTTCTCCCTCTCCCCTTTGAGTAGATAGAGCCTGGCAAGGGAAAGATGCACACTGATATCCTCATCATCAGCCTCCTTGGCCTTTTCCAAGGTCCGTATGGCCGAGTCTATGTCCCGCTCCTGCACCTGCACCCCGGATAGGAGCTTCAGGGCCTCCACGTTCTCCGGTTCCCTCTCCAGCACGGCCTCGACCGATTCTCTGGCCTTTTCCGCGTCTCTTCCCAAGAGGTATATCTGCCCCAGCTTGAGCCTTGCCTCCAGATGGTCCGGGTCCAGGGAGACCGCATTGGAAAAGGCCTGGAACGCCTCCCTCCCCTTTTTCTGCCTGAGGTAGGCCTTTCCCAGCTCAAAGTAGGCCTCAGCGTTCTTCGGCTCCAACTGCAGCACGTTCTTGAGCTCTATCACGGCCTTGTTCCATTCACTGCTCTCCACGTACCCCTTGGCCTTTTGGAGGTGATCCTCCGCCTTTTCTTCCTTGCTGGCACATCCGATACCCACCTGCAAAACAAAGCCGAGCACTACGAAGATGCCCCATAGGCTCCTGCTAAACCATACCTTTTGCCTCATATCACCCTCTATCCGGATCCCTTAAGGATCATTGGGGTTCAACCAAAGGCTCGTTAATGGACCTGCGGACAAAACACAAAAAATTTATCATAGGTCCACCCGAGCCGCCTGTCAAACGCATTAATCCCTAACTACTCTTCCAATCAACCGTGACTTCCCTTGCTCCTTATAACCCCGACATTACACAATCAACTGACAATGAATTACACTGCCTCTCTCATCAATTCTTTCTCTTTCCCCATCTAATCGAAAGTAGACCACAAAAATTCCCCTGAGCACCGCCCCGGAGGTCGGCTTTGGTGATCCTTCAGACAAGGGATGGAACTACAAGACGGAAAAAGGATGGATGGAGTGGTACTTTGATTCAAACACTGCTGAAGAAGAAAACCTTTATAAATGGGTGAGGTACAAGCAGGATTTCAACGGCCTGACTGAGGCCGATAAGGAGTACCTGGTAAAGGAGCTCAAGCGCCGGACACACCAGTTGCTCTTTCCTTGACAGGCTTGGGCAAGTCAGTGAGACCGTTTCGAAAGGACTGCTCCGAGTACAGGCCCCAACGCGCACCGAGCGCCCCGATGCTGCTGTCATGCCTTTTTGACTGAGCCCTAATCTCCGCCAGCATGGCCTCGATGTTCTTCTGATTGGCCTCCCACTTGCGATTCTGCTCCTCCCACCTTCGGTTCTGATCTCCCATTTACGTCCCTTCCCTTCAATGATCCTACCCTAACCTCACAATATGATATACGTTCCCTTTCATAAAGGAAAAAGGGAAACCGCATACAAGGGAAGGTTGACGGTCTCGCAAAAACCCGCTCCACCGCCGCTGGGAACCTCGTAACCCCTTGAAACTATTAGGGCAGATAACCAGCTCAGGGGCTTTTTG
>JBKHIW010000047.1:0-9185 GCA_046538465.1 Desulfobacteraceae bacterium
GCAACCCGGGCGGACATAATTGATAAACAGGGGGTGTTCCATTGGAAAATCCGTATCTTCCATATCCGGTTCGTATAGACCGCATAGTGACTGAGACCGAGGACCGAAACTTAAAGACCTTCGATCTGGTATTTCTGGAGGCGGAAGACCAGAAGAAGTTTGCTTATACGCCCGGGCAGTTCGCCGAGCTCTCCATTGCGGGCCAGGGCGAAATCCCCATCGGTATAGCCTCCTCGCCGACCGAAGAGGGTTTCATCCGGTTCACTGTGAACAAGGTGGGCAAGGTGACCTCTTATCTCCACAGTATGAAAGAAGGGGACATAATGGGAGTGAGAGGGCCCCTGGGCAATTGGTACCCTTGGGAGGAGATGGAGGGCATGAACGTGGTGATTATAGGCGGAGGGTTCGCTTTCACCACACTGCGCTCCAGCATAGTCTACATGCTGCAGCCGGACAACCGTCAGAAATTTAAGGATATAACAGTGGTATACGGGGCCCGGTCGCCGGGCATGCTCCTCTACAAGGAAGAACTCATGGAGTGGGAGAAGCGGGACGACCTGGAGATGCACATCACAGTGGATGCCACCGACGACCCGGATTGGAAATACAACGTCGGGTTTGTGCCCCAGATCACCGAGCAGAAGATTTCCAGCTCGGATGACGCAATAGCCATAGTGTGCGGTCCCCCCATAATGATTCGGTTCACCCAGCCGGTATTGGAAAAGCTGGGGTTTCCGCCCGAACGTATAATCCTTTCCCTGGAAAACCGCATGAAGTGCGGCATAGGCATGTGCGGCCGCTGCAATATAGGCGACCAGTATGTGTGCAAAGACGGGCCGGTTTTTTCCCTGGCCAAGCTAAGGCAACTACCCCCTGACTATTGACGGCCTTGCAAGAACCGCACAGTAGGGATTTTTCAGGCAGGGGGCGGTCTCTTATCCGGACCTGTGTTTTCCATTGAGGTGAGATGGCCAAGAAGACTCCTATATCATTTGTGGCTCAAGGCACCCATCTTATGGGCGACATTCAGAGCGACGCCCGCATCGTGGTGGAGGGGAGCGTGGAGGGGAACGTCCGCTGCACGGATATGACCATAGCCCCCACCGGCCGCGTAATCGGGGATCTCCAGGTGGCCACCCTGGCGGTGGCCGGTACATATAAGGGAAACCTGGTAGCCCATCGAATGGTCACCATTCACGCCACCGGGGCGGTCGAAGGCGGGCTCTTCACCCGGACCCTGGTGGTGGAAGAAGGCGGCCGGATGAACGGAGACATAAAGGTGGCGACCTCCATGGAGGAATTCCCTGACGAAGTCCCATGAGGCCGAAAGGGACAGAGCCTCAGATCCGTTCTCTCTTGGAAAGGGACTTTTGCATTTCCAATAGCTTCTCCCAGAGCCTCTTTACCTTTTCCTTGGTCTCTTCCAGGCTGCCGCTGTTGTCGATGACGAAGTCGGCGTACCGGCACTTGTCTTCTATGGGGAGCTGGGCGTTGAGCATGTTGTAAGCCTCCTCCTCGCTGATACCGTCTCTCACGATCAGACGCCTGACCTGCTCCTCCCTTGGGCTATAGACCACCAAGATCTTGTGGAACAGGTACTGGAGCTCGAGCTCCAGGAGCAGGGGGACGGCGGCCTGGATCACCGCACCCGGGACCCGGGCTGCAATTTCGTTTACCTGACGGCCGAATTCCTCGAAAATCCGGGGGTGGGTAAAGGACTCCAGCTTTTTCCTCTTTTCCGGGTCCCGGAACACGATGGAAGCGAGCTTCCTGCGATCCAGGCATCCGTCCTCGGACAGGACCTGCCTGCCGAAGTAGTCAACTATTTCCCGGTAGGCCGGCTGCCCCGGCTCCACTACCCGGCGTGCGATGATGTCGAAGTCTATCAATGGGGCGCCGAGTTCCTCCAGCATGGCCGAGATGGTGCTCTTGCCGCTGGCTATGCCCCCTGTGACGCCCAGGAGGAGCCGCCCGTCCTCGCCTTGGATCTCCTTGGCGATCCGCTCCAAGTGTGTACGGGGTGTCTCGTTTGCCGTGAGATGCATTCGGTTACCCGCCCGGCCGCCTCCATTCGTTTCGGTCATTTCACCTCAGCTCCCAGTTTCCCGGATTCATAATTCCATTGGGGTCGAGTAAGCCTTTCACCTTCCGGATGAGCGATACCGTATCGGGGTCCATCCGGCTGAGCATCATCTGCTGGGCTCCGAGCTCCCCCTTCCATACCATTCCGCCCAGCTCAACGGCGGTTTGATTTGATTCCTCCAATGCCTTTCGGGTGTTTTGGATGTCCCTCTCATCCGCCCGGTTAAAGGAATAATTGAACCCGAACATGACACTGTGCCCCTGGAGCACCTGGTGCACATAGGAGCAAATCATCCCGTATTTGTGTGAAATTTCGATTCCTTTTTTCCATGCGGCCGGCACCTTGTCAATGGGCAGGATGGCGCCGGTGTACTCGAAGCCGCCTCCCTTTCTGAAGTCCGCGGCCAGGGCCGCCAGGGGCGGCACGTCGAGAAACCGCTTGTTCAAGGCCGGATGCAGGTCCTTCACAAAAGTGAATTTCCCACCGCCGTTGATTGCCTCAAACAGACGGATGAACGCCTTCTTCTTGAGGGCGAGTTCCTCTTCGGAGTGGCCCGAGACGATGATTATAAAAAAAACATGGTTCATCCAATCAGGCTTTTCCTGGCTGATGAGAAAGAAGTCCTCCAGCAAATCGAGCTGGGTGGCCTCGAATATTCCTTCGGGGATAAGGTCTACATCATCGGTGTAAAACGCCAGGACCTCTCGAAATTCGGGTTTGGGGAAGAGCTTCAAGGAGAGCTTGGTCACGATCCCGGTCGTTCCGAACCAGCCGATGAAAAGGCCGGGAAGATCCGGGAGAGGACCCCTTGTGAACCAAGAGGGCCCGATGGATCCGGAACCGACAGTGCAGATCTCGCCCGTAGGAAGGACCACCTCCATCCCGTTTACCATATCCGAATTAACGCCGTACCTTGGCGAGATATGGCCATGGCCCTGGATCAGCGCGTTGCCCGCCACTGTCACCGCAGGGGGGGCCTCGGGGGTGGAATGCTGAAGGCGGGGATGATGTTTTTTGAGGAAGGACTGGAGCCGGGCCTGGGATACCCCGGCTTCGATCAAGGCGTAGCGGTTGATCTCGTTGACCTCGATAATCCGGTCCATCTGTTTCATGTCCAGGACAATACCTCCACGGTTGGGGACCGCTAAGGCCGACAGGGTGAACCCCCCGCCTAGCGGTGTCACCGGGATCTTTTCCCGGTTGGCGAGGAGGATTACCTGCCTGACCTCTTCTGCGCTCTTCGGCATGACCACATAGTCCGCCTGCCGGGGGGGCTGGGCCCCGGGATCCCGGGAATAGATGAAACGCTCCTCCGGTCGGTCAGACACCCTTTCCTCGCCTACCATCTCCCTCAATTGACTGTATATGTCCATGAAGCCTCCCTTTTCTTCAGGTTGCCTTTTTTACAATCTCATAAGGCGAATAGCAGGCCCACGCCAAAGACCTTCCAAGTCACTATACCATCAGCACCGGGATCCTGCACAAGGCTTGGAGCCCGGGTTTCGCCCTTCCTCAGCATAAAGTGCGAGCCTTGACCGAATGTTGAGGGAAGGGGCCTTTATGCTTTACAGGGTTGAAGAGGTTTATGTATTAATAGCCCTATACATTCATGGACGGCAATTGGTTTGTTACGATTCGCCTCCCGAAGAGTACAGCGGGGCGTCGTAATGTGTTCTCTCGCAGAGAATGGGTGCGGGACCCTCCAGAACCGCCCTGGATCCATTCGCCTCAGAAGAGAGGAAGACGATGTATTCTCTCAAATTTGATGAAAAGGTATGTCAAGATTGCCCTACGGGCGACTGCTTGGTCAAGTGCCAGTACCTTCGTCTTGACAAGGCCGCCGCCGTTGCCGAGATGGTCAAAATAGCCAAAGGGCAGGACTCGTTTGTGCTCAATGATTGTGTTACGTGCTATGCCTGCGAGGAATACTGCCGAAGGGGGAATCACCCGTTTTACCTTATTACCGAGCGGCGCCAGGAAAAGGGTATTTTGACCGCACCCAGGGCCATCACCCGCCAGTGGATCAACATCGGCGAGCCTCAGGGGAAATACAGGCTGGGTCGGGTAGGGGAGCGGATCCTTTCCTTCGGGTTCATGCCCGAATTCCTGGACTGGATCAAAGGGAGGCTCTTTGAAGACATCATGCCTTCCTATGTGTTCGGTCAGGAGTTCTTTTGCAATGTAGTGTATATCCATTTCGCCGACACTGCGGTCATCAAGAAGCGGCTCCCCCAGGTGGTGGATAACTTCAGGAAGTTGGGGACCAAGGAGGTGGTTTTTCTTCATGACGAGTGCTATGGCGCCTTTGCCCACCTTGCCCCCGCCTATGGGATCGAGGTGCCTTTCAAACCGATTCACTACTTTGAATATCTTTATCAGCGGCTGACTGAATTGAAGGACCTCATCACCCCCCTCAACATCCGGGCCGCGTATCAGCGCCCGTGCTCATCGCGGCTCTCTAGGGACCGACACCCTCTTGTGCGCAAAATAATGGAACTCATCGGTGTGGATCTCGTGGAGCGGGAGTTTCAGGATGAAAACGCGCTTTGCTGCGGGGGGATCATGAGCATGAACTACGGCTACGACCTGGCCCATGACCTTCAGCAGCGCAACATCGACGATATGAAGGCACATGGGGCCCAGGTCTGCGTCTTCAACTGCCCCGTCTGCCAGAGCACCCTGGGGACCCTTGTGGCCAAACAGGGGATCGAGCCCATGCACATAATCCATCTCTGCCGCAAGGCCATCGGCGAGATATAACGATCGGAGGATTTTCGCCATGCCGGATATCGCCCAGGCGCTTGCCCGGATCGTGGGAGAGGCCTACATGTCCAACCGGCCGGAAGAGGCCTATTTCTATGGCCGGGACCCGGGCCTGATGCCCCCTCATACACCCGACTATGTGGTGGTTCCGAAATCAGTGGAGGAGATTCAGGAGATCATACGTTTGGCCGGCGAAGAAAAGATCCCGGTGGTGCCGATGGGCGCTGGGATGGCCTTGACCGGCCTGGTCATCCCCCTGAAAGGGGGGATCGTGATCGACATGAAGCGGATGAACCGGATCCTGAAGGTCGATGAGATGGGCCGGCATGCGATTGTGGAGGGAGGGACCTCCCAGGGCTGTCTCAAGGCCTACTTGGATAAACACCATCCCAGGCTACGGCACAGTATACCCGACTCACCGGCTGCAGCTACCATCGCCGCCAATGTGATGATTCACGGTCAGGGAAGGCTGACACAGCAGTACGGATTCAATTCCGACATGATCTCCGGCTTGGAGGTGGTTCTGGCCTCAGGAGAGCTCTGCCGCATCGGGTCCTGCGCCCTGTCCCCGGACTGGTTTTCCAAAGGCCCGCCGCTCCCGGATCTGACCGGGCTTTTCCTGGGTTGGTTCGGGGCTACCGGGATCATCACCAAGATCGGCGTTAAGCTCTACCCCAAAAAAAAGATGCGGGATGTGGACATCTTTGTCACGGACCGGGATGACTTGGTCCCAGCAATGGTCTACGAGCTCACCCACACGGAGATGGTCGAGGACATCAATATATTCGCCCAGCCCAAGCCCATGATCTTCAAAGACAATCATCACATCACCCTCTTTTTTACCGGCGATACGGACGAAGAAATGGAATTCAAGCGGAAGACCATCTGGCATTCGCTGGATCGCTTTATCAAGAGCAAGGACGGCGGCTTCATGGGGGTCTCGCCGGCTATGAAGCCGACGCTCTTGGACATGCCTCAGCGAAGCGTAAGCCGGTTTGCGGACGTGAAAAGGGGCGGGGGGTTCGAATACTCCGGCCCCATCATTATGGTGGATAAGTACCCGGCGTGTGTGGCCAAGCTCTTGGAACTGGCTGAAAAATACGATTTGGGATATTCGGGGATGGCCCGGATCATCGGCAGAAGCCATTGCATGATGTACGGGTTCGCCTTTACCTTCAATCGGGCCGACCCGGACATGATGGAGCGGACCAGACAGGCCCTCGACGAGGTGAGCGTTTTTTCCTTGGAGGCCGGTGGGGTCTTCTGGAAGGCGACAGTGGACGAGCAGCGGATGGCTATCAAGAAAATGGCTCCTCCAACGCTGGAGCTGATGCGGATGATCAAGAATCAGATGGACCCCAACGGCATCATGAATCCAGGTAACTGGGAGTTGTGAGTTTGATGCTCGGAGGATGAAGACCCTGATGCGGATAGACTTAAACTCCTCAATGGAGTTCAGGCGCTGAGTGTTAGGCGCCTGTACCGGGAGGGCGGTGAGGTATGAAATACGCAGACATTGTCCATAGATGCTTCAGGTGCGGTTACTGCAAATTCACCGGCGATTACAAAGACTTCAATTGTCCGTCCTACCGCAAATTTCGGTTCGAGACCTATTCCCCCGGTGGGCGGATGTGGCTCATCAGGGGATGGCTCAACGGCGAGATCCGCAACAGCGAGCACTTTCAGGAGATTCTGTTTTCCTGCGCCACCTGTGCCAATTGCGTTGAACACTGCGTATTTACCTTCAGCGAAGATCTGGTCAACATATTTATAGCGGCGCGTGAGGAACTCGTGGCCGAAGGCCTTATCCCACCTCCTGTGAGAGACTTTTTCAAAGCGGTCCATGTGAACGGCAACCCCTATAAGGCGCCGGCGGCAGAGCGGGGGAAATGGGCCGCAGGGACCCCTGTCGAACCGTACAAGGACCAGGATTATCTTTTTTATGTCGGGTGTGTGGGATCGTATGACGAACGGGCCGTAAAGATGGCTCGTGCGGTGGGCACACTTCTGGTGAAAGCCGGATTTTCCATCGGCATACTGGGCGAAAAAGAGACATGCGAAGGAAACGAGGTACGGGCATTGGGTGAAGGCGGGCTCTTTCAGCAGCTGGCTGAGCAGAACATACGGACATTCCAGGATTTGGGCGTCGAGAAGGTCATTACCCTCGATCCCCACGCCTATAACGCCTTCAAGAACGACTACCACCCTTTGGGAGGCGAGTTCGAGGTATATCATTATACCCAGGTCTTGGCGCCTTTGATCGAGGGCGACGGGCTCTCTTTGAAGGAATCGAGGTCCGTGGTTACCTATCATGATCCCTGTTATCTGGGGAGGCACAACGGAGAGTATGAGGCCCCCCGCTCCATCTTGAAGGCCGTCCCCGGCCTGGAGCTAATAGAGATGGAGCGGTACGGCGGGAACTCGTTCTGCTGTGGAGGCGGCGGGGGGAATTTCTTTACTGATATCCTGGGCAGAGGCAAGGAGAGTCCTGCCCGGCTCAGGGTCAGGGAGGCCCTGGATACAGGGGCGGGGGTTATAGCTGTGGCCTGCCCCCAATGCTTGAAAATGTTGGAGGATGCAGTCAAGGCCGAGGAGATGGAGGACCGGTTGCAGGTCATGGATATCGCAGAGATTGTTACGGATTGCTTAACGTGAATCGCTTAAAGCAGCTGCTTCGGGTCAGTCCTTGAGGTTCAGGGTCTGACCCCCGGGAAGCCCGAGCTCCCTCGCCCTTAGGACGCGCCTGAGTACTTTGCCGCTGCGGGTCTTGGGTATGGTGTCCAGGAACTCGATTTCCCGGACAACGATTTCGGGCGATAGGTTCGCCCGCAGGAACGCGCGGATCTCCTGCTTCAGCCTGGTGGATGGACTGAATCCAGGATTCAGGGTTATGAACGCCTTGATTGCGGATCTCCCCGAGCCCGGCTCTCCCCCTTTGGATATCACCGCTGTCTCGCCCACAGCCGGATGCATGTACAGGGCATGCTCTATTTCGTAGGGGCCGATCATCCTCACCCCGGCCACCTTGATCAGATCGTCGTTCCTGCCCTGGTGATAGAAGTAGCCATCGTCATCTTCCAGGGCCATGTCCCCGGTCAAGAACCAGCCTTGCAGTCTGAAATATTGGAAATACCTTTCCTCTTCCCCCCAGAGCCCGCTCATCAGCCCGGGCCAGCCCACACGCAGGGCCAGCTCCCCCATGGCCATGGGAGGCAGGCGCTCCCCCTCCTCGTCCACCACCGCGGCCTCGATACCCGGGACCGGTTTCCCCATGGAACCCGGCTTGATATCCATGGTAGGGAAATTGGCCAGGCAGATTATCCCGGTCTCGGTCATCCACCAGGTGTCGTGCGGGGAGTGTCCCAGGTTCTTTCGGGTCCAGTAGAAAAGATCAGGCACCAGGGGTTCGCCCACCGTAGCAATGTGGCAAAGGCGCGAGAAATCGTAGCGGCCCGGGAGATCCTCACCGGCCTCTGTAAGGCGTCTGATGGTGGTGGGGGTGGTGTACCATACTTCCACCCGGTGTCGCTCGAGGGTCCTGTACAGATTGGAGGCGGTAAGCGGGTCTCCCTGGACCAGGGTGGTTGCGCCGCAGAGCCACGGGGCGAAGGCGCCGTAGACAGTGCCGGTCACCCATGCCGGGTCGGCCTCGGTCCAGATCACGGACCCGGGTGACAGCCCGAGGACCATCCGGCCGGTGGCGTGCATACCCACCATGTCGTGGTGGGTGTGGATTATGCCCTTGGGCATGCCTGTGGCCCCGGAGGTATAGTTGAGATACAGGGGCGCCCGGCTGGGAAGAAGGCGGTTTCTGAAGACCGGGGGGCACTTTTCCACCTCTTGTTCTGTAAGCACTTCGGATGCAAAAAGCCCCGGTGGTGGACCTGAAGTGAGAAAGGTCTTCCTGACCCCTCCCATACTCTCCACCGGGAGGCGTTCAACCAGGTCAGGATGGGTCAGTATCCCCGAGGGCTTTGCGCTCTGGATGCGGACGGCCAGCTCGTCGTAGGTGCTGGTGAAAAACAGGTTGCAAAACACCACCCCGATCCTGGCACAGGCCAGCATGGCGAAGTAGGTCTGGGCCGAGGGCGGGTGGAAGATGAACAGGCGCTCGCCGGCCCGGAATCCGTGGTTTGTAAGGAGGTTGGCCCACCGGCAGGAGATCTCCGCAATCTCCTTGAAGGTGTATACGTCCGTTTTTCCTCCCCCTTCGTAGACCAATGCGGGCGTGTCTTTGTACTCAGAGCCGGCCGCCCACCTGTCCACCGCTTTTTCCACTATGTTGACGCGATCGGAGCCGTCCGGGAGTAGCATATTCTCGGCCCGGGTCCAGGAGAAC
>JBKHIW010000048.1:0-9176 GCA_046538465.1 Desulfobacteraceae bacterium
GATCTTTTTCAAGTACACCCTCGGATGCCCCGCAAGGTCAAACTCGCGGATATTACGGTCCGCGACGGGTTTCAGCACGAAGAAATCTTTATTCCCACAGAGGCCAAGCTTTATTACCTTCAGGAACTTGCATTTGCCGGCCTCCGGCGCATCGAGGCCACCAATCTGGGCAGCCCAAGGGTCATGCCCCAATTCCGTGACGCCGAGGAGATCTTAAGCGGAATCCGGGGGGAGGTGTTTAACCGGCGGCTGGCCAAGCGGGGGATAACTCCGGATGAGATCGAGTGGACCGCTATAACCATCAGAGAGCCGGCCGTAGACAGGGCAATCCGGCTCAAGCAAGAAGGCCGGGGGCCGGACCGGGTGCTGATGATGGTATCCACTGACGAACAGCACCATTTCGCCAACAGCTCCAGCACCCTGCCCGAGTACTGGAAGGAGGCTGAGCGTTGCATAAAAAAGTGCAAGGATGCAGGCATAAAGATGTGCGGCACAGTGAGCACCATATGGGGAAGTCCCATATCCGGGCCCACCCGGTTTGAGGACGCCGTCGATTTCACCAAGCGTTGGCTGAGCATTGGGGCGGACGACATTGAGCATGCGGACCATGACGGTTCAGCCCCGCCCGATCAAGTATACAGGTACTTTTCCATGATCCTGGATGAGCTCCCCAACCCCGACCTCCACATAGCCCACTTTCATGTCACCCGCGGCTGGGGGCTTGCCAATGTCCTTGCTGCACTTCAGGCGGGGATCGAAATCTTTGAGGGAACTCTCGGGGGGACAGGCGGACAGCCGGCCAACTTCCTGGATCGCACCCCTGTGCCCGGCACCGGCTCTTATTACTACAAGGACCCCAATGTTGTGGGACTGGTCTCCCTTGAAGACATGTGCGTGATGTTGGATGAGATGGGTGTCGATATCAGCGGGGTCGATGTCGAGCGGATCCTGGAACTGGGAACGTTGATCGAGAAAACCATCGGCCGACGGCTCCGTTCGGAATCCATTCTTAACGGTCGAATCCCCAAGGAGCCCCGGGAGGACTTCAAGCGCCCGCAGTTGGCACGGCTCAAAGAAAAGAGAAACGAGCGCCCCGGTCAAATCATACCGGACGGCTGGCCGGAAGCGCCCCGGGTCCCCCCCGAGGTGCTGCAGAGGAGCTGATCCTGAGGCGGGCGGGGCGGGGGCCCCTCCCGCCTTAGGATCGGAGTTCAGATCCAAGCAATCCTGCCGGGCGGCCCAACTAAGCCCCTCGCTCATATCTGCCCATCAAGACCGCCTGACCAAGCACATGTCCCGTCATGGCCTTTTCCACTTCCAGTTTGGTGCTGCCCTCCGGCAGATCCAACTCGCAGTCCAAGGCGTACAGTTTGAAAAAATACCGATGCTCCCGGTCAGGAGGACACGGGCCGAAATAAGAGGTGTTCCCCCCCGTGCCTTTACCCGGAGTACCCTCGGGCTCCTTGCCCTCGGCTATCTGCCTGATGGTGGTGGGGATATTAAAAACCACCCAGTGATCCCACATTCCGTCTTCACGGACATTTACAGGTACATCAGGGTCGTCCATGATAAGGACCAGCCCCTTAGCCGCCTCAGGCACATCGGTTACTGTCAGCGGAGGGTTGACATTCTCTCCATCACAGGTGTATCTGGCAGGAATCTTTCCTCCATCTTCGAATGCATTACTGGTAAGTTGCATAGTCTTCCCATCCTCCTTTCAGTGCTTTCCGATTGGACTCGGGAATATGGTTGGCACCTTGGAACACTGCAAGCTGTTCCCCCCTGTCGTCTAAAAACCACGCGGCACCATAACAGGCCGCACCACCGGGAGGCAACACATAACATGAAAAGAACAGGCCCCTCGCAGACCTCATGTCGCACCTGCTTGCAGGACGTGATCACTGAACCACTCTGAGACACGGGTCAAGGCCGTGAGGTCCACCCCCGTTCTTACCCCCAGGTCCTCAAAGGCGCGCACAAGGGCCTCTGTGGGCTGGTTTCCCGGGGCGCCCGTTACGCACCCCCCCGTAGCGGCGAGGGAGGCGTCGAAGCGCCTGAGTCCGATATCATATGCGACGCGGCTGTTCGAGAGCGCCCTCTCCGGTATCCGGTGATGAGGGTGAAATCCCAGTCGTTCCATATCCCGACCGCCTCGTTGCTCCATCAGGCCCGTTAAAACCGAACGGATGACCTCTTCATCCGCCACCCCCTGCAGATCTGATACGACCACGGTCTCCACCCCCATGTCCAGGAATCTGTCCATGAATCCGCTGATCTCCCTCGCCTCGGGGCGAATAATCTCCGTCCCTCCGGGAGGGAGGTAGCCGAAGGCGGCCGAGAGATACCCCCTCAATCGTATTCCCCGCATGAGGGCATCCCTGGCTATTCCCTCGTACTCATCAAGGGTCTCCTCTATGCCTCTTCCCAAGTTCGCCAGGTTATGGGCCTCGACCGCGGAAAAGAACATCCCCATGACATGACCGCAGCCGTCAGGGCCCAGGCCCAAGGAGAGGAACCTGCGATAGCCCGCTTGATTCGGAACCAATGAAATTACATCCGCTCCATCCACCCGACCGAGACCCTGGGCCACACCTTTAAGCGCCTGTGGGCTCATGGCTGGTGCACGCCCCGGATGAACGCAGGAGAGGATCTCCAGCGACTGGAATCCAGCGTCCAGGAGTTCCCTGGCTATATGCACTCTGACACCCGGGGAAAATGAATCAACCCCTCCTGCGGGCACATTTTGTCCATATTCCCGCAGGGTGACATCGGTTATCCATACATCCCGGAGCGCTCCACCGCCCTGCTTCTCTTCCATCCTTAGGCCTCGGCCGAATCCACCCCCTTGAGCACCTCCAAGGTCCTCTCCAGTGAGGCCGTGTCTTCCACGTTCAAGCTGGGGATCGAAGGGTCGATGTCTTTTATCATGTTGCTCAGGACTTTCTTGGGACCTATCTCCAAGAAAAGGTCGCTCCCGTTTCTGACGGCCCTCTCTATTGACCCCCGCCAGTTTACCACCTTGTAGATCTGATCGTAGAGCTCGTTCCTTATGTGATTGGGATCCACTATGGCCTCGGCCGAGACATTGGCAATGATCGGTTTGGCCGCAATCCTGATCTTGACCTTCTGGAGCTCCTTTCGGAACTTGTCCGCCGCGGGCTTCATAATGGGCGTGTGAAAAGGCCCTTCCACCTTCAGATGTCTGGCGAGCTTGCCCTCGGCCTTGAGCTCCTTGGCCAAATCCCCGAGCCTCCTCTTTGATCCTCCCACAACAATCTGATTCTTGGTATTGTTAAGCGTTACATATACTCCGAAATCCTTACAAAGCGAGCACATGCGGTCATAGTCCAGCTCGGAGTTCTTGTCCACCACCGCCATCAGCCCGGCATCCGGATAGGCCTGCCCAGATTCGGTCATATACTTCGCCCTCTTACCGACCACGCGAAGAGTCGTCTTCAAATCCATCGCCCCTGAGACCAGAATCGCGGTGTATTCGCCCAGACTGTGTCCTCCGAGCAAATAGGGATCCAGTTGAACACCTTCCTCACGGCATCTGTGCTCAAAGACCATGAAGCAGGCATAGCTGACAATCATCACCGCCGGTTGAGTGTATATAGTACGATTCAAGTCCGCGCCTCTGTGGACGAGCTTGCCGAAGCGGTGTGTCTTAAAGCATAGATCCGCCAAATCATATTCCAGGACTTCGCTGGCCTCTTCGAATATTTCCTGAACGAATGGGTATTCATCATAGAACTCCTTACCCATACCGATATACTGCGATCCTTGACCGGGAAAAACCAACATGATCCTTCTATGTTCCATATATATTCACTCCTCTTTGATCGGCCGCGCCTCTTCTATGAGCATGATGGGGATATCGTCTCTTATTTCAAAAAGAAGCTTGCATGAATCACAAACCAGACCGCCGGCCTTCTCGTCCAAACGGACTTCACCTTTACACTTGGGGCACGCCAGAATTTCCAGCAGCTCTTTGCTGACGGCCATAGGATCTCCTCCTATCCGTGTTTTTGTTGACGGTTTCGCAAAAACCTGCTCAACCGCCGCTGGGAACGTTGTAACCCCTTGAAACTATTAGGGCAGATAACCAGCTCAGGGGCTTTTTGCAACTCCGTCTTTGTTCAAAATTACCTGAACTCTACATGGGGTTGAAGCCCTCTTACAAGATCTTCTCGCCCCTCTTCCGGCCCGTGATTCCTCTCCAGGAGGCTCTGCACCTCCTGCAGAACAACCTCGGGGGTAATCGCCTCCATACATTTCCTAGAACCGCAGGACTTTCTAAAGCACGGACTGCACTCCACGGGTTCCCTCACCACCCTGTGGCCCGGTCCGTAAGGCCCTGTTCTCCATGGTGCTGTGGGTCCGAAAAGGGCGACCACCGGGCAGCCCATGGCTGCTGCTATGTGCATGGGTCCGGTGTCCGTACTCACCACCACGGAGCACCTCGCATAGATCTCAGCCAATTCCTTCAATGTGGTCAATCCGGCGAGATTCACCGGCTTCGTGCAGCACTGATTTCTGATTCGCTCTATCCACGGGCGGTCCCCGGGGCTGCCGGTAAAAGCCACCGATGCACCCAGCTCCTGAGAGATCCTGTCCGCAAGAATGGAAAAACGCTCAGGGACCCAGAGCTTGGTCTTCCATCTGGCCATGGGATTGACTGCAACCAAGGGTGCCCGTTCCAGCCCGTTTTCACGAAGGATGGCGGCAGCCGCAGCCCTGTCCTCGGGGCCCACAGGGATCCTTCCCGTCCATCCGCTCGTACGGCATCCCATAGAGTGCGCCACTTCCAAATACCTGTCTATGGCATGCCAATGGTAGTCGACCGGTACGGATGGACGGTTCAAAGCGATCCGACTACACTCCCTTCCGCCGGAGGGCCCCACCTTCACCCCCCCCCTGGCAAGCCATGTAAGAACAGCGCTCTTTAACAGCCCCTGAAGATCAACCACCACATTATATCGTATGGAGCGAAGATCCCTGACGAACCCCGCCGCCTCGGCAAGCACTGTCTTTCTCCCCCCGTTCAGAATGAAATCCGCCTGCCATGACCTCCGCCTGGAGACAATCAGGCGGTTCAGGGCCGGATGGCCGTCCGGCACAGCGCTGGATTCCTCCTCAACGAGCCAGTCGATTTTCGCCCGTGGGAACCTCTCCGCCAGCACCTCCAGAAAAGGCAGCGTGTGGACCACATCGCCTATCGCACTCAGCTTGACAATCAGGATCCTGTCCGGCTCAATCTCCAACAACCGCCCCGCCCCTTTCCAAAATCCAGGTCACCGCAGCATCCAGGTCGCTCGCCACGTGGTCCGGCTTGAGGCCTCTCGCGGGCAGCACGTACTCCAGCTCTCCAAGGCCGTATCCCGTTTCAACCAATACGCCCGTCAATCCGCACCGCCTGGCCAGCTCCACGTCGGAGCAGCGATCCCCCACCACGAAGGAGCGCTTCATATCCACATCGAAACGTCGCCTCGCCTTTTCCACCAGTCCGGGCATCGGCTTCCGGCATCTGCAATTCACCGCATACTCAGGCACTTCCCCCAGGGGGTGGTGGGGGCAAAAAAGGATTTCATCCACCCCGGCTCCTTGGGCGGCCAACATCTCTTTCATTATGTCATGGATTCGGTGAACCAGGCTCAGGGGAAAATATCCGCGCGCCACCCCGGATTGGTTGGATATCACGATCACCAGGACACCGCCCTGGTTCAAGCGCCTGATTGCTCGGGCGGAATTGGGCAAAAGAACAAACCTGCTCGGGTGGTTCACATAACCCATCTGCTCATTGATGGTTCCGTCCCGATCCAGAAAAACAGCTGGAACCCCCACCAGCTTCTCCTCCATATAAGACCTGCGGCTAGGCCCCGTCACGTTCTTTCCCCGACTCCTCCGGGAGCCCCCCTCCGGCCAATGCCTCCATCTCAGTCCAGACCATGTCCTCGGTAACCCCAAGCATGCATGAAAAATCCCTGGGGCAGACCGATTTAAAGCAGGGCGAGCAAGCTATCTTACGCCGGACCACACGGCATAACCCTCCTCTGGGTCCGGTGGCCTCCGGATCCGTGGAGCCGAAGACCGCCACTGTGGGCACGCCCAGGGCGGCTGAAACATGCATCAGCCCCGAGTCGTTGGTCAGCAAAAGGCCGCACCTGGCTATCAACCCCACAGCCTCTCCCATCCCGGTGCTCCCGCAAAAATTGACCGGCCGATGCCTCATCGCCGACTCCACCTGTTTGCACGCGTCTCGGTCCGCCCCGCTGCCCAGTATGGCCACCCGGGCTCCCCAGGCCGAAGCAGCCCTGTCCGCCGCACCGGCAAAGCGCTCCGCCGGCCACCGCTTGGCCGGGCCGTACGCTGCTCCAGGGGCCAGCCCGAGAATAAAGTCGTCATCCGTAAGTCCGGCCTCTTCCAGCAGGCGTCTCGCGCGGCGGATTTCCTCTTGGCCGATAAACAGTCGGGGTTCATGCCGGTACGCCGCCTGGATGCCCAGTCCGCTTTCCACTAAATGCAAGTAATATTCCACCTGATGCCGCCCCGGCAACCCGTCCGGCTTGGACACAGGGTGAGTGAGGAGGGGGGCCCTCAAGTCTGTCCCGTAACCCACACGAACAGGTACACCCCCGAGCCTGGCTATAAAGGCCGCTTCAAAGGCGTTTTGAAAAAGGACCGCCAAATCAAAGCCCTTTTTTCTTACTTGGAAGGAAACCGAGAGCACTTCCGCCAGAGATCTGAAAGGCCCTCCGCTTTTGCTCACGTCCATTATCTCGCCCACGGCCGGATGGTTTTCCAGAAGAGCCCGGACCCACGGCCTAGCCAGGACGGTGATCCGGCTTTCCGGAAACCCGGCATGGAGGGCCTCCAGGGCCGGGAGCCCCATAACCACGTCCCCCACCCAGTTCGCCGCCCGCACCAATATGCGGCCTACCCGTCTCCTGCCCGGCATGTTCATACCGGGCTCCTGTCCTTGGATCCGGTCGAATCCTCCCCCGCCCACGGTAAAGGGCAGTAGGATTTGGTCTTCCACCTGCGATGGAACCAGAACCAGTGATCCGGATAGGCCCTCACAAAACGTTCTATGGTTGCCGTGAACAAGGCCGTATTGGCCTCCACATCCCTTCGCTTGTCTCCGGTATTATGCAGCTTCAGGGGCGGTTCAAACCTGACTACATAACCCTGATCCGGCCGCCTTACAGTGAAGGCGGGAATCACCGGGGCCCCTGTCTTGAGGGCGAGCAGGGCAAGGCCCTTGTTCGTGCACGCCCTCCTCCCCAAAAAGGGCACAAAGACCCCCTCATACCAGTCTACATTCTGATCCAGGAGGATCCCGACGGCCATGCCTCGCCTGACAGCAGCCAAGATCCTCCGCATGCCTTTTTGTTTAGGAATAATCTCCGCACCGAAGCGGCTCCTGAGTTTTTCCAGGATCCTGTTGACAGCAGGGGAGTCCACGGGCCGCACCACGACGCCCCCTCCATTGTAGCGAAGGGAAAAGGCGGCAGAGAAAAGCTCCCAATTCCCGAAATGGGCGGTCAAAACAAATAAACCCCGCCCGCGCCTCAATGCATCCAAGATATAATGTTCGTTTTCAAAGCGCACATATGATTCCTGATTTTCAGGGCTCATTCTTAGAATATGAGGGACCTCGAAAAGCATTTGGCCGAAATGCCTGAACATTCGGCGGTAGAGCCTGATTATGCTCTCCATGTCCATCTCTCCGCCGAACGAGGTCTTCATGTTCTCCAGGGCCACCCGCAGGCGGGGCGCCGGGACCAGGGCTCCTGCCTGGCCCAACATACGCCCCATGAAGCGCCCGGCTGGAAGCGGTATCCAGGACATGGCCCTTACCGAGAAACACAGTGATCGATATTTCAGCCCATCAATATTCAACCCTGTCTCCCGGGGCGACCCCACAGTGCTCAACCGCAGTCCTTACCATGGAAAAAAACGCGCTTGAATCCGGAATCAGTTCCAGCTGGATCCTTAAAAACCCCACCCAGGGCTCGTCCTCCGTCATTGACGCCAACCGTACCCAGTCCTTTTCAGTGGTGATCAAGAAATCGGCCTTCATATCCCTCTTCACGCCCTTCAGCGCCTCCAGCTCGGCGTGGTCGAACAAATGGTGATCTCTAAAAGGCACAAACCTTGTTACTATTGCACCCAACCGCTCCAGGGACCGGCGAAAAACCCTAGGCCGTGCGATCCCGCAAAAGGCCACCACCCTTTTCCCTTTCAGGAAAGAAGGATCCCTGTTCAATCCGGCGCCGGGAAATACCGCCTCCACCGGGGCGTGCCTGCTTTTGAATGCTGGCTTCCCTGGAAATCGACGTGCGACCTCCTCGCCTGGTCGGTCGTTATCCTCGCCGCAGCGGGTGAGAAGCAGGGCGTCCGCCCGGCCCAAAGACCAAACAGGCTCCCGCAGCGGCCCCCAAGGCAGCAGATGACCGTTTCCCAGCGGATCCCCGGCATCCAGCAAAACCAGGTCAAGGTCCCTGTGTAGCATCCGGTGTTGAAAACCGTCATCCAGTATAAAAAAATTTGACGCAAACTCCGCATGTGCGTACAGCCCCGCTGAATATCGCTTCCTGGATACCACCACCGGGACTCCGGGAGCCGATCGGGACAATAGGCAAGGCTCATCCCCCGCCCCGGCTGGATCAGGCCTGGGTCCTCGCCCGTCCAATACAATGATCGAGCCGGCGCCCTTCCTCCTGCCGTACCCCCTGGAAAGCACGACCGGCCGGTACCCCAGGCCTTGAGCCCACCGGGCGATCATGGCTGCAGCCGGCGTCTTGCCCGTCCCCCCCACGGTCAAATTCCCTACGCTGACTACAAAGCCCGGCAACGAATCCGGCTCCCTCTTATCCTGGACCATCCTGTACAGTCTAAGGCCCAGCCCGTAAATAGCCGATCCGCCTGCCAGAAACGGCGTGAGAGCTCCTCCCTTCCGACCCGAATGCACCTCTTCCCAATCGATCCTCATGGGTCGAGAAGCCCCTCTATCTCATCCAATACCCGATCCACCGCTCCCTGGTTTGACCTGACGAACCCGCCGGCCCTGCGGCCCATCTCCCGGGCCGCGACTCCATCGTCTAGGAGACCCGAAACCGCTTGTTCCAGCTCCGCTGAACTCCTGACCATCCGCCCTCCGCCCGCCTCTATGA
>JBKHIW010000049.1:0-9138 GCA_046538465.1 Desulfobacteraceae bacterium
TCAGAGAAAGGAGGCCTCATGAACCGGAGCGACATTAAAATAAGACTCATGAAGGCTGAGGACTTTGATGCTGTAGTCAAAATTGATGAAAGGATAGTAAAGACTTCCAGAAAGGATTATTATGAATTAAAATTTGAAAAGCTTTTTAAATCCAAGGATTATTTGCCGGTTTCACTAGTAGCTGAAGGTAATAACAAAGCAGTGGTTGGCTTTGTAATGGGCGAGCTCTATATGGGTGAATACGGCATTTTTCAGCAAGAAGCTACTTTGGATACTATAGGCGTTGATCCGGATTATCAACACAAAGGTGTTGGTGAACAGTTAATAGGTGAATTTATAGAGCACCTACGAAAAGTCGGTGTCCAAAAAATAAATACTTTAGTAAATTGGAATGACTCAAGGCTGATACATTTCTTTAGCGCAAACCAATTCAGCCCGTCCAAGACGATAAACCTGGAGAGATGGATCTGATGCTTTAGGCGGGCTGCCTGGAGGAGTTAAGTGGGATCAGCGGGTTGGCTTCTCTTCCTTGAGGCCGAGGATGGCGTCGATCATTCCAGTGTTTTTCGCAGCTTCTTCGGCTGTCCCTTTCCACACCTCTTTGCCGGATTCCAGAACAAGAACGCTGTCGGCCATATCCAAAGCCCGCTGGGTGGACTGCTCTACAAGGAGAATGGTCAGACCGTCTTTTTTAAGAGCCGCAATCGCATCATAGCAGATGTCTATCATTTTGGGCATGAGGCCTAAGGAGAGCTCATCGACCAGCAGCATTTTGGGCTCGGCCATCAGGGCACGGCCGATGGAGAGCATCTGCTGCTCGCCTCCGGATAATGAGCCGGCGGTTTGGTGGAGGCGCTCGCCCAGCCGGGGGAAAAGCGCTAATACCCGATCTATGCCGGCGCGCTCTTTGTCTTTGGGGAGGATGTAGCCGCCTACCATCAGGTTTTCCCGGACGCTCAGGTTGGGAAACAGACGTCGCCCCTCAGGAACCACGGCTATGCGTTTCTTGACCCGCAGCATGGGGGAGTCCCAAGTGATGTCCTCATTGTAGTAAAGGACTCGGCCGCCGTGGACCTCAACATGACCGGCAATACACATAATGATGGAGGACTTGCCCGCACCGTTCGCACCAAGGAGGGCCAGTGTCCGGCCCCGCGGGATCTCCAGGCTGACTCCGTCGACCGCGGTCATGTCCCCGTACCCGCAAGACAGGGATTCAAGCCGCAACATCTTCCCTCTCCTTTCCCACATAAGCCGCCCGTACCGCCGGGTCCCGCATGACCTCGTCGGGCGCGCCGTCCCCTATCTTTCGTCCGTTGTCCATCACCACCAGCCGCCGGGCAACCCTCATGACTTCGCCCAGGTTGTGCTCGATCATCAGGACGGTTGTCCCTTCCCTGTTGATCTCGGCTATGGTGTCGGCCAGGCGTGAGGCTTCCGCGCTGTTTAACCCGGCCAGCGGTTCGTCCAGCAGCAGAATCTTAGGTTCAAGGGCCAGGGCGCGGGCCACTTCCAGACGTTTGGTCACTCCCAAGGGCTGCCCGATTACGCCTTTGTCTGCTGTATGTGCAATGGCCACCCTGTTCAAGTATTCAAGGGCTTTCTCTCTTTCCGCCTTGCGGTCAAGCAAGGCTATGGCCTTGCCGACGTGTCGGATCTTATAGTGGCCGGCGGCCAGGGCCACGTTGTCCAGGATGGTCATCGATCGGAAGGGCCTTACGATTTGGTGGGTCATGGCTAGTCCCAGCCTGGCCCGTTTGTGAGCAGGAAGACGGGAGATGGCTCTGCCGGCCAGGATCACCTCGGCCTCTTGCGGGGATACAGTGCCTGTCACGGTACGGAGCAAAGTGGTTTTTCCGGCTCCGTTGGGTCCGATAAGGCAAAGAAGTTCCCCCTCTTTTACTTCGAAGGAGACGTTATCCACCGCAGTCACCCCTCCGAATCTAACAGTGGCGTTTTTCACTTCCAGAAGGGCGCTCATTAAACAACCTCCCTTATACTCCGGCGCCTATGCCTGAGTTCAAGTGCGTCCCGGGCGAATCCGGCCAGCCCTCCGGGTGCGAATCGCATGACCGCGAAGAGCAGGGCTCCGTATACCAGTAGCTTATAGTCGGAAATGAAACGGAAGAATTCGGGTACCAGGCTGAGTATGACCGTGGAGACAATCACACCATAGACCGAGCCTATACCACCGGCGGCGACCATTGAGAGAACGGTGATCGAGGTGATGAAGCCAAAATCATCAGGCATAATAAACCTGGAAAAATAGGTGTAAAGGGCGCCTGCCAAGCCTGCCATTGCCGTTCCTATGGCGAATGCGGCCAGCTTGTATGCGGCCACATCGACCGATACTATGCGTGCGGCGTCTTCATCGTCGGCTACGGCGTCGAAGGCAAAGCCCATCCAGGACTTCTTGATCCACACGTTGAAGGCCGCGAAGAAGACCGCCAATACAGCGACGAGGACCAGAAATCCGGGCCTGCTCAGGCCTGCGGCCGGGATGCCCGAGATGCCCAACTCCCCCCCGAGCAGGCTTTCCTGCTGGCGTACAATGCCCACGAAGAGAAACCCGACACCCATGGTGGTAATAGCCAAGAAATCTTCCCGGACCCTGAGGCTTGTAAGACCGACAATCACGCCTATCAGTCCCGCCATGATCATGGCAGCTATCAGTGTCCCAGGCATGGGCCAACCGGCCTTTGCCAGCAGCGCCGCTGTATAGGCGCCGACCCCATAGAAGGCTGCATGCCCAAGACTGATTTGGCCGCAGAATCCGGAAATGACATTCAAGCCAAGGGCCAGAATGATGTTGATGCCTACGATTGTGGCCAGGCTGATCTCATATAGCCCCATGAATCACCTCGCTCCAAACAATCCGCGGGGCCGGATCATGAGCACCACGATTAAGAAAGCAAAGGCTATGGCGTCCCGGTCAAGGTAGTCACCAAGGTAAATGGTGCCGAAAGATTCCACCACCCCCAAGACCATAGACGCAATTAGAGTCCCCTTGACGTTGCCCAAGCCGCCCAGAACGATGATGGCCAAGGCCTTGTAGGCGGGTACGGCGCCCATTGTTGGTTCAACCAGGTTGTTCAAGAGGGAGACGAAGATTCCCCCGACAGCGGCCAGGGAGGAGCCTATAAAGAAGTTCAGATAGCGGACTCGGATGGTGTCGATCCCGAAGCTTTTGGCCATTTCCGGATCGTCTACAGTGGCACGCCAGGCCACTCCGAGCCGGGTATTTTGCGCCAGGTAGCTTAAGGCTCCCAAGAGCACAACAGCAGCGACCACCATTCCCAGTTGGGACTCACTCAGAAAAACACCCAAAAAGGTGAAGGTATCCTGTAAAGGAGGATTTATATAAGTTAATCCATATGGACCAAAGATTAATCTGAAAATTTCTTCTATTGCAATATAAAGTCCAATTGATGCAATTAAAGGTACATAGGGTGGTTGATCAAGTATAGGCTGATAACATAGCCTATATATTAATATGCCCCCCAAGCCCACTAACAAGGCTGTGGCGGTCATGGAGAGGGCTAGGGAGCCGGTGGCATTAGTAATTATTAAGCCAAGATACCCCCCTAATGCAAAGAGGCCGGCATGAGCTACATGGAGTATTCGAAGGAGCCCATAGACCAGAGTCAGGCCTACTGCAATAATGGCATACATGCTGCCTTGGATAAGGCCTTGTATAAAGAGTTCCAGGTGCAGCAAAGGCATCTCCTTTCCGCCGCCGGAAGGAAAAACGGCTGCAGCGACATCCTGACCCGGCGTTTTGCCCCCCCCTTTTTCATCAAGGGCGCCCGCCGACCCCCGGCCGGCGGGCGTGATACCTTAGGGTTGGGGATTACTCTGAAGGCGGCGACAACAGTTCAGGATCGGAGATCACTGAATGCTCGTGCCACTCTCCGTTTTTGACCACTTGATTCTGGACGTCTTTGAGCACCTCCCCCAGCTCGTTAAAGGAGACGGTGCCTGTTGCAGTCCTGAGGTTTGTTGCCGCTATAGCATCGCGGATGGCTTTCGGATCGGTGGAACCCGCCCGCCTAAGGGCGTCGGCCGCCACCTTGAGCGCGGTGTGGGCGGAAGCCGCCACCATGTCCGCTGAGAAGCCGGCCTTTTTTTCAAACTCGCGTATGAAGTCTTGAGTCTCTGGGGCTTCACTGTCTCGGTTCAAGTTGGTGGTGATGATCACCCCTTCGGCCGCATCGCCGGCAATCTCTATAAATTTCTCCGAGTCGTAACCCTCCTGGCCTACTATCTGGGCGGTTATGCCGGCGGCCTTGAGCTGGCTGACCAAGGGCCCGGCGTTGAAGTAGTACCCTGAGGCGTATATCGCTTCGGGATTGTCATTTTTTACCTTGGCCACCAGGGAACCGAATTGGCGGTCCTTTATTGAGTACTCGTACTCATTAATAATTTCCACGCCGAAATCTTCGGCTACGGAACGGAATCCGGCCGCCAGGGATTTACCGAAGTCGTTTTGAAGGGTGATCATCACCACTTTCTTTAAACCCAGGATTTCGCCGATGAGCTTGGCGCCTGCCTTGCCCTGGATCTCGCCGAGGAAGGAGGTGCGGAAGGCATAGTCCCCGGCCCGGGTGATGTCCGGGTGGATGGCGTAGGCCGAGATATAAGGAATCCGTGCTTCCTGGAAGACCCCGGCGGCCGATCGGGTAGGGGCGGAGTATGAGCCGGAGACACCCAATGTAACTTTGTGTTGGCCGATAAGCTTGTTGGCGATGGGAATTGCCTGTTTGGGTTCTGCCTGGTCATCGTATGTGATCAGTTCGAGCTCCTTCCCTAGGACTCCGCCTTCCTCGTTTATCTGCTCCACTGCCAATTCCGCACCCAGAGTGGCGGATTTACCATCGGATGCGGCGAAACCGGTCTGAGGGGCGTGGAACCCTATCTTTATGGTGTCCTGCGCCTGGGTCTGGCCTGCGGCAAAAGCTCCAATGCCGGCGGCCAGCATAATAATGAAAAACTTCTTCATCATGACCTGGTACCTCCTTGTTTGGGTTCTTTTGTTTCTTGTGACCTTCCAAACCTCCCCATTGTAGGGAGACTCATCACTATGGACCCCTTTGGGATCAGAGAACCCGCACACCGGCCTGTACCACGCCGGCGCAGGGGTTGAAGCCGAAACGATATGCCAATTCAGCGGGCTCCATTATGTCCCAGAGCACGAAATCAGCGGCTTTGCCGGGCTCTAAAGTTCCTGTCTCTTCGGCCAAGCCCAATGCCCCGGCCGCTTCCCTGGTGACCCCGGCCAGCGCCTCTTCAGGTGTCAGGGAAAAAAGGACGCAGGCCATGTTCAACATCAACAAAAGTGATCCGGCAGGAGATGATCCCGGGTTCATATCCGTGGCCACCGCCATTGGAACTAGGTACTTTCTAAGAAGCTCCACTGGAGGCTTTTGCTCATCCTTGAGAAAATAAAAGGCCCCGGGCAGCAGGACAGCCCTGGTGCCGGAATTCGCAATTTCCCTTACACCCTCCTCAGATAGGTGCTCAAGGTGATCCGCTGAGAGGGCTCCATACTTCGCCCCCAAGGCGGCGCCGCCTTGGTCGGAGAGCTGTTCCGCATGGACTTTAACAGGGAGATTCAGGTCGCGGGCCGCCTGGAAAACCCGCTCGGCTTGGGCCCGAGAAAACGCAATACGTTCGCAGAAGACGTCGACCATATCGGCCAGACCCTCGGCTGCGGCCATTGGCATGACCTTTTTAGTGACCAGCTCTATGTATTCGTCCGGCCGGTCCCGGTATTCGCTGGGAAGGGCATGAGCCCCCAAATACGAGGTCAGTACACGTACAGGGAAGCTTTTGCCCAAGGCCCTCGCCACCCGAAGCATGCGGAGCTCTGTGTCCATGTCCAAGCCGTAGCCGGATTTTACCTCGACAGTGGTCACCCCTTCAGCCAACAGTGAGCGAAGGCGGGGAACGCTTTGCTCAAACAGAGATTCCTCACTGGCGGCCCTAGTGGCGTTTACAGTAGCTGCGATTCCGCCGCCTCTTCGGGCAAGCTCCTCATACGTCGCTCCTTGGAGTCTCAGCTCGAATTCTTTAGCACGGCTGCCTCCGTGAACCAGATGGGTGTGGCAATCGATCAACCCCGGCGTAATCCAAGCACCGTGGCAATCATGCCGATTGTGAGCAGCGCTTTCTATTTGGCGGGGGAGGCCTTGTTGCCGGCCAACCCAGGCTATCCTGCCGCCTTGAACAGCAACGGCACCTTGGGTGATACGGCCATACGGCTCCCTTCCCGGGGTCATTGTTGCCAAGTGGGCGTTTACATAAAGGTCATATCCACTTTCGCCCATGCCTATCCGCTCACTTCTTCAATCCATTTGACTCGGAATGGAATCGGTCCGCTCAGTCAAGCGCCCTCTCGAGCATTTCCTCCAGCTCGCTTACATCGGTCAGGGTGCGGCTCAAGAGCTCAGTGGCCAGTGCAGCCAGTGTTTCGCAAAAGTCAGGTTCGTTGATCGAGGAAAGATTTATTTTTATGTTGTATGCCGCGCCCTTTGCCGCAGCCCGTATAAGCTGTGCTGAGACTCCTGCATCCGTGAGGCAGTTTGGATTGCCTTCCTCCACCACCAGCCTGCAAAGCCTGCAAAGCTCCGCCGCTGCCTTCAAGGTCTCCAGTGGTGCGGCCGCCGCCGTCTTCAAGGCCTCTTGAATAGCGCCGGTTCTGGCGGCCTTTTCCTCGTCAGTGCCTTTGGGCAATTGAAAGGCGGCCGTTACCTTGTTATACGCTGCAGCATCTTCGTCCACCAGCGCGAGCAGTCTAGCCCATAGCTTGTCCGCCTCGTCTTTGACCGATTCCATCTTTTCGGCGGCATCCTTGTATTTGTCGCGCCCAAGGGTGAGCCGGGAGACCATGGCGCAAAGAGCCGCGGCAAGACCGCCCGCCAAGGCGGCGGCACTTCCCCCACCCGGGGTGGGCGAGTCGCCGGCCAGCTCCTTGGTAAAGCTTGCCAAGGACATTTCCGGGAATTTTGTTGAATTCATTGTTCCTCTCCAAGCATTTCTAAAAGACGGAGCTCGACCACCTGGGATGAGTCGAATCCGGCAAGCTGCATGTAATATACCGCGCTGTCCAGGAGAGCCGCCACAGGCACCATGCCATAGACCTCCGTCTCCACAATATTCACTCCCCAGCGCCTGGCCTCCACGCGGATCATTTCCACCACTCGATACAAGGCGTTCTTCTCATAGTCCACAATGTTCATGCTGACCTGGGTCAAACCCCTCTCCTCCAGGGCAAGGCCAATGCCTTTGACATGGCATAGGCCTCCTGAAGAGGCCCTGACCGCGGTCGCGATCTTCTGGGCGATTGCCTTGTCGGGAGTGTCCAGGTTGACGTTGAAGGCTATTAGAAACCTGCGGGCCCCGATCACTGTGGCTCCGGCCGAAGGATGCAGCCGGGGGTCGCCTACATCCGGGTGGCGTTCAGGGTCAGCGATCTCTTTCTTGAGTGTTTCATACTGACCCTTTCGGATAACCTCCAGACGCCTTCGCTCAGGCTTCAAGGCAGCTTCCTCATAGAAGTAGACAGGCACCCCGATCTCCTTGTTGAATTTCTGCCCGAAGGCGTGGGCGAGCTCCACGCATTCCTGCATGGTTATTCCCCGGAGAGGGACAAAGGGGATAACGTCCACCGCACCGATTCTGGGGTGGCCGCCTTGGTGCTTCTCCAGATCTATCTCGGCCACCGCTGTTCGAGCCGCTTCAATCAGGGCGTCTTGAATAGGTTGGGGTGAACCGACCAGGCTTACCACCAGTCGGTTGTGGTCCTGGTCCGCGCGGTAATCAAGCAGCCCGCACCCCCGGGTCCTCTTGAACGGTTCTACGATTCGCTCAATACGCTCCGTGTCTCTGCCTTCAGAAAAATTGGGTACACATTCAATCAGTGCTTTTGACATGGTTTTCCTTTCAATGTTTTTGTTGCCTGGACCTCGATTGCCCCGGCGATTCCAATTATCTAAACATATTGATCATGGGAATCTTTATGCCTTTCTCGGATGCCACGCTGACCGCCTTTTCATATCCTGCATCGGCATGGCGCATAATGCCGGTTGCCGGGTCATTTCGGAGTACTGTCGCCACTCTTCTTTCAGCTTCAGGGGACCCGTCGGCCACTGACACCTGACCGGCGTGTAGCGCATACCCGATGCCCACTCCGCCGCCGTCGTGGAACGAGACCCAGGCGGCGCCGGAGGCCACATTAGCCATGCAATTGAGCAGGGCCCAGTCCGCGACGGCGTCTGAGCCGTCCTTCATGGCTTCGGTTTCCCTGTATGGTGAGGCTACTGAGCCGCAGTCCAGATGATCCCGTCCGATAACGATAGGACCTTTGACTCTACCACCTGCGACGAGGTCGTTGAAGATCTTGCCGGCCTTGTCCCTTTCACCGTATCCCAGCCAGCAGATCCGGGCTGGGAGCCCCATATGACTTACCCGCTCACCCGCCATCTTGAGCCATCGGACCATGCGGTCCTTTTCAGGAAAGGCTTCAATCAGGGCTTGGTCCGTGACCTCGATGTCAGCAGGATCGCCGGACAGAGCAACCCATCGGAAAGGCCCTTCACCTTCACAGAAAAGATGCCTGATATAGGCAGGAACGAATCCGGGGTAATCCATCGCGTTGTCCACGCCGCGCTTCATGGCCTGGCCGCGCAAGTTGTTGCCGTAATCAAAGGCCACTGCGCCTTTAGCCTGCATCTCCAGGATGGCGCGGCAGTGGATGGCCATGGAGTCGAGGGCCATGTCTACGTATTTCTTGGGATTGCTTTTGCGCAGATCTAAAGCCTCTTCATAGGAGATGCCCGCGGGGACGTAGCCGTTCAACTCGTCGTGCGCACTGGTTTGATCCGTTACCACGTCCGGGATGAATCCCCGTTCAATCATGGCCGGCAGCGCTTCCGAGGTATTTCCCAAGAGTCCTATGGAAAGAGGCCTTTTGTTCGCGGCCGCGCGCCTGGCGCGTTGGATGGCTTCATCAAGGTCTTCGGTGGCCTCGTTGAGGTACCCTGTCTTGATGCGGCGCTCAATTCGGGCCCTATCCACCTCAACGCAGACGGCCACGCCTTCATTCATGGTGACGGCCAAAGGTTGGGCGCCTCCCATGCC